>CAIYZB010000194.1 GCA_903930545.1 uncultured Alphaproteobacteria bacterium | reverse complement strand
ATGACGACTGGCTCAGCGGTGACGGTCTGCTGGCTCTGCTGAATGACGGGTCGCCGGCCAAGCTCCTGCGGCGGGCCACGGACTGATCCTCAGACCGGAAAGCCCCGCGCGGCCAGGCGTTCACGGCTGGCGGGGCGAACCTTTTCCCAGGCCTCAGGCATCAGGGCCAGGGCGATGACATCCACGGCCTGACCATCCTTGTAGATGTGGTTGCGGAACAGGCCTTCGCGCTCGAAGCCGAAGGCCTCGTGCAGTTTCCAGACCGGTTCGTTATCAGCCAGGACCTCGCAGCAGAGCTTGGTCAGGCCCTGGGGCCCGAACACCTGCTCGATGACCCAGTATTCCACAAAGGCCCCAAGACCCCTGCCGCGCACAGAGCCATCGGCCAGATAATAGGCCCAGGCACAGCGTCGGTGCTCGCGGCTGATATCGGCGAGATTGGCCAGACCGACATCGCGGCCTTCCAGTGTGATGATCCAGTATCGGCGTCGCGGGTCGATCAGAGCTCCGGCGAACCAGCGGTCATGCTCATCGGGGGGGATGATATGGTCGCTGTACATCCAGCGACGGACATCCTCCTGATTGCGCCAGTCGCGGACCTTCGCCGAATCGGCGGCCTCAAGCGGGCGCAGGGTCACATCCAGGGTCATGGCGACCTCCTGACCATAGCCTTGGGATCAGGGTGTTAAGGGTGCCCTAACCGGACGCAGGTCAGGACTGGGTCATGATCGTCGCAATCCTCCAGGCCCGGATGACGTCGACCCGCCTGCCGGGAAAGGTGCTGGCCCCTGTCCTGGGTCGGCCCATGCTGGGACGGCAGGTGGAACGCCTGGGGCGGTCGAGGCGTCTGGACCGGATCATCCTGGCCACGACGGACGAGGCCATAGATGATCCCGTGGCTGAGTATGCCCTTGAGCTGGGTCTCGGCCTGGCGCGAGGCTCGCGGGACGATGTCCTGTCACGCTTCCTGTTGGCCCTGGACCAGGTGCCCGAAGCCTCGACCCTGGTGCGCCTGACGGCAGACTGCCCCCTGGCAGACTGGCGGGTCATCGATGCCGTGATTGATCAGCATCTGGCCACCGGGGCCGACTATACCCGAAACACCCTGGTGCGGACCTTTCCCCACGGCCTGGATGCCGAGGCCATGAAGCCCGAGGTCCTGCGCCGGGCCGGAGCCGAGGCCACGGGCCGCCACGAGCGCGAGCACGTCACCCCTTTCATCTATGAGACCCCGGGGCGCTTCAAGCTCGCCTCAGTGGAACGCCAGCCCTCCCTCGCCCATCTGAGATGGACCGTGGACTATCCTGAGGATCTGGATTTCGTGCGCCACGTTTATGAAGTGCTCTATCCAGCCGATGCCGACTTCACCACCAACGACATCGCCGCCCTCGACTGGAACAGCTCCCGCGCGGCGGGCTAGGAGGTCACCATGTCCATTCTGCCCTATGGTCGCCAGACCATCGAGGATGACGATATCGCGGCGGTGGCCGAGGCCCTGCGCGCGGACTTTCTCACCACCGGCCCCATGGTGGAGACCTTCGAGACTGCCTTTGCGGCCAAGGTCGGCGCGGCCCATGCCGTGGCCTGTTCCAATGGCACCGCGGCCCTGCATCTGGCCATGATGGCCCTGAAGGTGGGACCGGGGGATGTCTGTATCGCCCCCTCCATCACCTTCCTCGCAACCGCCAACTGCGCCCGCTATGTCGGGGCCGATGTGGTCTTTGCCGATGTGGATCCGACAACGGGTCTGATGACCCCTGACACCCTGAAAGACGCCATCAGCCGGGTGACCTCTGGTCGCCTGAGAGCTGTCCTGCCGGTTCATCTGCGCGGTGATGCGGTGGAGCTCCCGGCCCTGGCACAGATTGCCGCCGAGGCCGGTGCTGTCCTGGTGGAGGATGCCCCCCATGCTCTGGGCACCACGGCCCGGTTTGGCGGGGTGAGCGAGACCATAGGCGATTGTCGCCACTCGGCCATGGCGACCTTTTCCTTCCACCCGGTCAAGACCATAGCCACCGGCGAAGGCGGCATGGTCACCACCAATGACCCCGACCTGGCGGAGCGCCTGAGGAGCCTTCGCAGCCATGGCATGGTGCGCCCTGCCGGCTGTGATCCCTGGTGGTACGAGATGCCGGAGCCTGGCTATAACTACCGCCTGCCTGACATCCTCTGCGCCCTGGGTCTGTCCCAGCTGGGCAAACTGGACCGGTTTGCCGCCCGGCGCCGTGCCCTTGCCGCCCGCTATCTGGAACGCCTTGCCCCCCTCGCCCCCCTGGTGCGCCCTGCCGCGACCCCGGGCTGGAGCGACCCGGTCCTTCACCTCATGGTGGCCCTGATCGACTTTGCGGCCCTGGGCAAGTCGCGCCGTGAGGTGGTCGAGGCCCTGAAGGCGCGCGGGGTTGGAACCCAGGTCCATTACATCCCGGTCCATCGCCAGCCCTACTATCTGGAGCGCTATGGTCCGCTCGCCCTGCCAGGGGCCGAGGCCTGGTATTCCAGCTGCCTGTCCCTGCCGCTTTATCCCGGCATGACAGACACAGATGTGGATAAGGTGGTCGATGCGCTGGAAGCCGTACTTCTGAGGTGATTTGACCTTCAAAAGCCGTGGAAACCGGCTAATGTCCGAAGTCCCTTCCCCGGGGGCGGCAGCGATGAGGTTTCGCTGGCGCATTGAGGTTCGGACCAGACCAGACCATGAAGCTGACGATTGAACGGGCCGCGCTGCTGAAGGCGCTAGGGCATGTGCAGAGCGCCGTCGAGCGCCGCAACACCATCCCGATCCTGTCCAATGTCCTGTTGTCCGCCGAAGGCGATCGCCTGAGCTTTTCGGCCACGGATCTGGACCTGGAAATCATCGACGAGGCCCTGGCCCAGGTGGATCAGCCCGGCCAGATCACCGCCCCGGCCCACACCCTCTACGAGATCGTGCGCAAGCTGCCGGAGGGAGCCGATGTCTCCCTGTCCTTCACCGGCGAGGACCCGCGCCTCACCGTCCAGGCCGGGCGATCGCGCTTCAACCTGCCGGTCCTGCCGGCCGGCGACTTCCCGGTCATGTCCTCTGACGGCCTGTCCAACCGTATTGCCGTGGATGTCGGCGACCTGATCCGCCTGATCGACAAGACCAAGTTCTCCATATCCACGGAAGAGACCCGCTATTATCTGAACGGGCTCTATCTCCATACGGTTCTGGAAAACGGCACGCCCAAGCTGCGCGCCGTGGCCACCGATGGCAGTCGCCTGGCCCTGGCCGAAATGACCGCCCCTGAAGGTTCCGCCGGAGCCCCCGGCGTCATCGTGCCCCGCAAGACCGTGGCCGAGATCCGGCGTCTGCTGGACGACGCCGGCGAGACCATCGACCTGGCCCTCAGCCCCCAGAAGGTGCGCTTCGAGCTGGGGGGTGCGGCCCTGACCTCAAAGGTCATTGACGGCAACTTCCCCGACTATGGCCGGGTCATTCCCCAGGGCAATGACCGGATCATGCTGGTGGATGCCAAGCTCTTTGCCCAGGCCGTGGACCGGGTCGCCACCATCTCGGCGGAAAAGAGCCGGTCCGTGCGCATGGCCATCGAGCCGGGCCGGATGATTCTGACCGTTCGGAACATGGAAGCCGGGCAGGCCGTCGAGGAGCTCGAGATCGACTATTCGGGCGAGAGCTTCGAGCTGTCCTTCAATGCCCGCTATTTACTGGACATCACCGACCAGATCGGGGCTGAGCAGGCGGAGTTCCGGTTCGGCGGCCCCAATGACCCGGCCCTGGTCCTGGACCCCACCGATCCTGACGTCCGCTACGTCCTGATGCCGCTGCGGGTCTGAGACCCTTAGGTCGGGCGCGCGAAAGCCGCTAGAAGGCGACCGTGCGAACGGCCATAACCCATCTGACCCTGACCGATTTCAGGTCCTATACCCGCGCGGAGCTGGCCCTGACGGGCCGGCCCGTCTTTCTCGTGGGGCCCAACGGGGCGGGCAAGACCAATCTGCTTGAGGCCCTGAGCCTGTTCACCCCGGGTCGGGGCCTGCGCAATGCTGTCCAGCAGGAGCTGGGCCGCCGGGAACCTGGCGAGACCCTTGGCCGCCCCTGGGCGGTGGCCATTGTCGTTGAGCAGGATGGCGATCCCGTGCGCCTGGGCACCGGGACAGACCAGGCCGGAGCGACCCGCCGCACGGTCCGCCGCGAGGGCGAATCCGTGCCCCCCGGCCGGCTGGCCGATCATCTTAGGCAGGTCTGGCTGACCCCGGCCCAGGACCGCCTGTTCCTGGAAGGGGCCGGGGATCGGCGGCGGTTTTTCGACCGCCTGGTCTTTGCCGTCGAGCCCGGACATGCCGCCCATGCCTCGGCCTATGAGAAATCCCAGCGCGAACGTCTGAAACTGCTCACCGAAGGCCCGGCTGACCCCGCCTGGCTCAGCGCCCTTGAGGGGCGCATGGCAGAGGCTGGCACCCTGATGGTCGAGGCCCGGGTCCGGACCCTCCAGGCCCTGCAGGCCGAGATTGACGGACGGGGGGACCGGCCCTTTCCCCAGGCTCGGCTGACCCTGACCGGAGACTGGGAAAGCCTTGCGGGGCAAGGGGTTGAGACCGCCGAGATCGAGGCCCGTCTGGCCCGGGCCCTGGCGGGATCGCGGGAGCGGGATGGAGCTGCGGGACGTTCCCTCACCGGCCCCCACCGGGGGGATCTGGAGGTCATTCATCTGGAAAAGGACCGGCCTGCGGCAGAATGTTCCACCGGTGAGCAGAAGGCCCTGATTCTGAACCTGGTTCTGGCCCAGGCGGCGCGTCTTTCTCGTGTAGAATCAGCCCCAAATCCTATACTGTTGCTGGATGAGGTCGCAGCGCATCTGGACCGCCGACGGCGGGCCGCGCTCTACGACGAAATCACGGCGCTCGGGCTCCAGGCCTTCCTTACTGGAACGGACGAGCACCTGTTTGAGGATGTAAGAGATCACGCCCAGGGTGTCCGCGTGGACGGCCAGGGTCTGACCCTTCTGGATTACCCATGACCGACGAACCTCAAGGCGATTCCACCGGTGCAGCCGAGTATGGCGCGGAGTCCATCAAGGTCCTGAAGGGCCTCGATGCCGTGCGCAAACGCCCGGGCATGTATATCGGCGACACCGATGACGGATCGGGTCTGCACCACATGGTCTATGAGGTGGTGGACAATGCCATCGACGAGACCCTGGCCGGCTGGGCGACCCGGGTCGAGGTGATCCTCAATGCCGACGGCTCCTGCACGGTCACCGATGACGGCCGCGGCATTCCCACCGACATGCACGAGGGCGAGGGCGTCTCTGCCGCCGAGGTCATCATGACCCAGCTCCATGCCGGCGGTAAGTTCGACCAGAACTCCTACAAGGTCTCCGGCGGTCTGCACGGCGTCGGGGTCTCGGTGGTCAATGCCCTGTCCGACTGGCTGAAGCTGACCATCTACCGCAATGGCAAGGCCCATCAGATGGAGTTCCGCCGGGGGGATGCGGTCTCGCCCCTGGTGGTGACCGGTGCCGCCCCCTTGCGGGAAAACGGCGAGTTTCTCACCGGGACCGAGGTCACCTTCCTGCCCTCGACCGAGACCTTTGCCTTCATCGAATTTGACCGCAAGACCCTCGAGCACCGCCTGAGGGAACTGGCCTTCCTGAATTCAGGGGTCACCATCTGGCTGAAGGACAATCGCGAGGCCGAGCCCTTTGTGGAGGTCATGCACTATGACGGCGGCATCGAGGCCTTTGTCCGTCACCTGGACAAGGCCAAGTCACCCCTGCTGAAGGCCCCCATCGTCATCCGCGGACGTCGCGAGAATGTCGAGGTCGACCTGTCGCTCTGGTGGAACGACGGCTATCACGAGAACGTCCTGTGCTTCACCAACAACATCCCCCAACGGGATGGCGGCACCCACCTGGCGGCCTTCCGATCGGCCCTGACCCGGATCATTTCCAACTATGCGGAAAGCTCCGGCACCACCAAGCGCGAGAAGGTCTCGGTCTCCGGCGAAGACGCCCGCGAGGGCCTGACCTGCGTCCTGTCGGTCAAGGTGCCGGACCCCAAGTTTTCCTCCCAGACCAAGGACAAGCTGGTTTCCTCCGAGGTCCGCCCCGCCGTTGAAGGTCTGGTGGGCGAGGGCCTGGCCCAGTGGTTCGAGGAACATCCCACCGAAGCCCGCATGATCGTCCAGAAGATCGCCGAGGCCGCGGCCGCCCGTGAGGCAGCCCGCAAGGCCCGCGAACTGACCCGGCGCAAGACGGCCCTGGATATCTCATCCCTGCCCGGCAAGCTGGCCGACTGCTCGGAAAAGGACCCGGCCCGATCTGAAATCTTCCTGGTGGAGGGCGACTCCGCCGGTGGCTCGGCCAAACAGGCCCGTAACCGCGAGAACCAGGCCGTCCTGCCCCTGCGCGGCAAGATCCTGAACGTCGAGCGGGCCCGCTTCGACAAGATGCTGTCTTCCGACCAGATCGGTACCCTGATCACCGCCCTGGGGGCCGGGATCGGTCGCGATGATTTCGACATCGAGAAGATCCGCTACCACAAGATCGTGGTCATGACGGACGCCGACGTCGACGGTGCCCATATCCGCACCCTGCTCCTGACCTTCTTCTACCGGCAGATGCCGCAGGTCATCGAGCGCGGCTATCTCTATATCGCCCAGCCGCCCCTCTATAAGGCCACCAAGAGCCGCGTCTCCCGCTATCTGAAGGATGATGCCGAGCTGGAATCCTATCTGACCCAGGAAGGGGTGGATGGGGCGACCCTGGACCTGGCCTCCGGCGAGCGCCTGGTGGGGGCGGATCTCCTGGCCCTTGTCCAGCAAGGCCGCAGTGCCAAGGCCAATATCGAACGTCTATCAAGCCGCGCCCCGGCCTTTGCCATCGAACAGGCTGCCCTGGCTGGCTTGCTGGGAGACGGCACACCGGACCTGACCGCGGCGGCAGCGCGCCTGGATCTCTATGCCCAGGAAGGCGATGGTGCCTGGTCCGGCGAACCCGGTCCGGCCGGAGGCTTTGCCTTCTCCCGGGTCAAGCGCGGGGTCACCGAGCGGGTAGTTCTGGATGATCTCCTGCTTCAGGCCGCCGATGCCCGGCGCCTGGCAGACCGGGCCATGGCCATGGCTGAGACCTTCTCATCTCCCGGCACCTATACCCGCCGGGACAAGACCAGCACCGTTCGCGGCCCCCTCGATCTGGTGGGCGCGGTGATGGAAGCCGGTCGTCGCGGCCTGTCGATCCAGCGCTACAAGGGCCTGGGCGAAATGAACCCCGACCAGCTGTGGGAGACCACCCTGGACGCCGACGCCCGCACCCTGCTCCAGGTCCGGGTCAATCATGCCGATGATGCCGACGACATGTTCACCCGGCTGATGGGGGATCTGGTGGAGCCCCGCCGCGAGTTCATCCAGGCCAATGCCCTGGATGCCGAGGTGGACGTCTAGACCCCGAACAGGGGCCGGATCGGCGAGGGCGGGGACGGAGCCGCTGCCGGCTCGGGATTGCCCGCCAGCAGGGCGCTGCCGGTGACCGTGATCACCCAGCCGCCGCGTCCACGTTCGGCAAAGCCCTGGTCTGTCAGGACCTGGGCATCGGCGATATTGATGAAGTCCACCACCTCGCCCGCCTGTTTGCGCGCGAGGTTCCGCAGGGCCAGGACCTGACCATCGGTCAAACTCAACGACGCGGACCGGTAATCTTCGTGCCCTTGGCCGCATCCGTATCGACAGCCCGCGGGCCGGGTCGGGCACTGGTGGATCGGGAATCGAAGAGGGTGCTGCTGGCCCGGGGCAGGACGGGGGGCCGGATCGGTGCGGACATGATGTCCTTTCAAGACCGGCAGCCCCCGCGTGGCACGCGTCAGCTTCCGGTCCTTCCCTTATGCGCCTCGAATGGCGACTTGTCTGTGACTCAGGCCACGAAGCCCTTCACCACCCCGAGAACCGCCTCGCCATAGCGGGCGAGCTTGCCCTCCCCCACTCCCGAAACCGTACCCAGGGCGTGGGTAGAGACCGGCTTTGACAGGGCAATCTCTGCCAGGGTGCGGTCGTGGAAGATCACATAGGGCGGGACATGCTGGCTGGCGGCCTGGTCCCGTCGCCAGGCCCTGAGAGCCTCGAATAGGGACTGGTCTGCCGGGGGCACGGCCATGCCCGCCTCGCGGGTGCGCTTGCGCGGGCGACCCGAGCGGGTGGTGGCATCATGGGCCTCGAGATCCTGTCTCAGGCCCACCCGGCGTTCACCGCGATAGACCGCCCGGACATCGTCGGCAGCCCCCAGTCCGATCAGGGGACGGCCGTCATTGGGATCTTCCTTGAGCAGGCCGTCAAAAAGCAGCTGATCCACCAGATCGCGCCAGCCCTGGGGGCTGAACTCCCGGCCAATGCCAAAGGTGGACAGCCCAGCCTCGAAGTCCGAGGGATCCTTGGTCTTGCCGAGGAGATGCTCCACCAGACGTCCGCGGCCGAAACGACCGCCCATGCGGTGGACCGCCGCCAGGGCCTTCTGGGCCGCCTCGGTGGCGTCGACACTAGCGGGGGGCGAGAGGCAGACATCGCACTGACCGCAGGCGGCCACGCCCTCCTCGCCGAAATAGCGGCGCACAGCCGCAGCCCGGCAGCTGGTGCCATCCAGCATGCCATAGAGCTGGCGCACCTTGCGGGCCTGGACGGCCTTGACCTCGTCCTCCATTTCCCGGCCATCGATCCGGCGATAGGCCCAGGCCATGTCCGCCGCCCCGTAGAGGGTGATCCCCTCGGCGGGATCACCATCCCGCCCGGCCCGGCCGATCTCCTGCCAATAGGCCTCGATGGAGGCGGGGGGATCGGCGTGGATCACATAGCGCACGTCCGGCTTGTCCACCCCCATGCCGAAGGCAATGGTGGCCACCATCACGGCCCCGTCAGCCTCGAGAAACTGTTCCAGCCGCTCGGTGCGGACCTGCTTGTCCAGCCCCGCGTGATAGGCCAGGGCCGGAACCCCGAAGCCCCGCAGCTGCTCTGCCAGCCGGTCGACCCCGTCCCGGGATCCGGCATAGATGACCCCGGACCGGTCGGGACGGGCCTCCACCAGTTCGAGGACGCGTTTGTGGCCTGCCCCCTTCTTGCGCTCGGCCGACAGGGCCAGTTCAGGCCGCGCGAAGCTGGCCACGAACTCGGCGGAGTCCAGCAGGCGCAGCTCGTTGCGGATATCTTCCCGGGTCCGGGCATCGGCGGTGGCGGTCACCGCCAGACGCGGCACATCGGGGAAGATGTCTGCCGTGCGCCCCAGCATCCGGTATTCAGGACGGAAGTCATGGCCCCACTGGCTGACGCAGTGGGCCTCGTCGATGGCGATTAGGGACATAGGCGTGCGCCTAAGGCGATCCAGCATGGCCGGCTGCATCAGACCTTCCGGCGAGACATAGAGTAGGTCGAGCTCGCCCCGGTCCATCCGGGCCCAGGTCTCCTGACGCTCGGTCTGGTCGATATTGGAATCCAGACGGGCCGCCGCCACCCCGGATTGGCGCAGGGCCGCGACCTGGTCGGTCATCAGGGCAATCAGGGGCGAGATGACCAGGCCCAGGCCGGGCCTCAGCATGGCCGGGATCTGGTAGCAGAGGCTCTTGCCGCCGCCTGTAGGCAGGACCGCCATGGCGCTGCGCCCGGCCAGGACCTCGGTGATCACCTGGGCCTGGAGGCCCCGGAATTCCGGGTGGCCAAAGGTGCGGCGCAGGACATCCCGCGCCTCGTCGAGCGAAGCGGTCATGGTCTGGCTTATGGGGTGCGTCGCCCCTTTGGGCTACTCCGCAGCCAGGGCCATGGGCGCTGATTTTCCACCCCGCACCAGACGACCGGGCAAGGCCCCCGTTGGGGTGCCATCGCGATAGGTCACCTGACCGGCCACCAGGGTGGCGACATAGCCCCGGGCCTTCTGGATCAGGCGTCGTCCTCCGGCGGGCAGGTCATAGGCGACTTCCGGGGCATCAAGGTCCAGGGCGGCCAGGTCGATGACATTGAGGTCGGCGCGATAGCCTGGACGGACCAGACCCCGATCCATCAGGCCCACGGTCTCGGCCGTGGCCCGGGTCTGCATCCGGACCATCTCCTCAAGGGCCAGTTTCGGCCCCCGGGTGCGGTCCCGGGTCCAGTGGGTGAGGTTGAAGGTGGGGAAGGAGCCGTCGCAGATCATCCCCACATGGGCTCCGCCGTCGGACAGGCCCGGAACAGTGTCGGGGTGGCTGAGCATGGTGTGGCTGGGATCGAGAGAGCCGTCGGCATAGTTGAGGAAGGGCAGATAGAGCATGCCCCGCCCGCCCTTGAGCAGCATGTGCTCCAGGGCCAGTTCCTCGGGGCTGACTCCCCTCGCCTCGGCCAGGCGGGCAATGGTCATATCCGGGGTCTGTTCGTAGTCCAGCGCCTCGTCCAGCAGGAACATATAGTGCCAGTTGCGGGTCATATTGGCCCCGAACCCCGCCTGGGCCTGGGTGGTCTCGGCCAGCAGGGTGCGACGGAAGACGGGATCGGACAGGGCGGCCACTCGCTCAGCCAGGGGCAGGTGGGCAATGGCCTTGTAGCTGGGGTGCTGGCTGAAGGGGTTGAGGGTCAGTTCCAGCCCGAACAGGATGCCCACGGCCCGGCCACAGACCTGGGCCCGCATGGGAAGGCCATCGGCCGTGGCTCGGCTCAGATGGTCCAGCAGGCTGCGCCACTGGTCCGGCTGGGCCCGGCTCTGGACGAGGGAAAAGGACAGGGGTCGGCCCGAGGCCTCCACCAGCCGCCGCATCAGGCCGAACTCGGCATCGCCATCGGCAAAGTCGGAGACGAACTGCAGGGCCCCTGCGCCCGCCTCCGCCAGACCCATGGCAATGCCCTTGAGCTCAGCTTCTGAAGCGGTGAGCGTCGGGGTCGGCTGGCCGTCGGATGTGCGGTGATTGAGGGTGCGGGAGGTGGAAAAGCCCAGGGCCCCGGCCCGCATGGCGTCGCGGGCGATCTCGGCCATGGCGGCGATATCGGCCGGGGTGGCATCTTCGCGATTGGCGCCGCGCTCGCCCATGACAAAGACCCGCAAGGCCGCGTGGGGCAGCTGGGCCCCGATATCGACGTCAAAGGCCCGGCCATCGAGGCTGTCGAGATAGTCGGGGAAACTCTCCCAGGTCCAGGGCAGGCCTTCAGTCAGGACCGGAAAGGGAATGTCCTCCACCCCTTCCATAAGCCGCACCAGACGGTCGTGATCTTCCGGACGGCAGGGGGCAAAACCCACCCCGCAATTGCCCATGACCACCGTCGTCACCCCATGCCAGGCCGAGGGCTGCATGTGATGATCCCAGGTGGCCTGGCCATCATAATGGGTGTGGATGTCCACAAAGCCGGGGGTGACGAGACGCCCCGTCGCATCGATCTCCTCGCGGCCGCGACCCTTGACCTCGCCGACCTGGGCGATGAGGCCCTCACGGATGGCGACATCGGCGACAAATCTCGGGCCGCCCGAACCGTCGACCACAGTGCCGCCACGAATGACCAGATCCCAGGCCTTGTCCATGTCTCACCCTCCCCGGCGGTGTTTGTCGCCATTAGCGGGGTGAGAGGCCGGT
>CAIYZB010000193.1 GCA_903930545.1 uncultured Alphaproteobacteria bacterium | reverse complement strand
GGCTCAGCCAGAAGAACCCGAGGGTCAGGATAATCAGATGGGCCAGCAGGAAGCTGGAAATCAGGGCGCTCAGCTTTCGGCCATCCCGCCTCTGGATCAGCCAGCCGCAGAGGCCCCCAGCCAGGATGAATCCCGCCAGATAGCCCGCCGTTGGGCCGGTCAGGGTCGAAAGTCCCGAAGCCCCGTCGGCCAGGACCGGCAGGCCCAGGACCGCTGCCAGCAGCCACAGGCCGACAATCTGGACCGTCAGGACCGGCCCAGCCAGGCCCGCCAGCAGACAGACCGCGAAGGACTGCAGGGTCATGGGCACCGGATACATCGGCACCGAGATCCATGACGAGATGGCCATGGCCAGGGCCCCGCACGCGACCACCCCGAGCTGCCACACGCGGGTGCGGTCACTCAGGATCCGGTCTATGGGCGCGCGGGCCACGGGGGTCATCCAGGTCTCCGGAACAAATGGGCGTTCCGCCCATAGCACAGTTGGGGTCAAAGGGTCAGGCCAGCCAGACCATCATCCGGGTCGGCACGGCCTCGCCCCGGGCTGTCGAGGATCTCGCCTGGACCTCCCCCGTATAGAGGAACCCCGCCTTGACCAGCACAGCCCCTGAGGCCGGGTTGTCCGCGAAGTGACCGGCCCTCAGGAACCGAGCCGCCCAGTGTCTGCGCACCCAATCCAGCACACCCCGGGCTGCCTCGGTGGCCAGGCCGCGGCCCCAGTAAGGGCGACCCAGCCAGTAGCCAAGCTCGATGCCGTCCTCGGCCGGGTGCAATCCCAGCACCCCGGCCAGTTTCCCGTCCTCTTCCATGGCAAAGGTCATTTCCCGCCTGGGATCCCGCGTCTCCAGCCGTCCAAGCCAGGTCTCGGCATCGGACAAGCCGTAGGGAAAGGGCATGCGGGTTGTCATGCGGGCCACGTCGAAGTCATTGGCCAGGTGAGCGATCGCGGGGGCGTCGCTGGCCGTGGGCGCGCGAAGCACGATCCGGTCGGTCCGGACCAAGGGTTCAGCCGTGATGACATCCATTGGAACACTCCCGGCCCTTGAAGCAGAGGGCCAAAACGTAAGCGGGGATCCCGGCGCCCGGACTCCCCGCATCGTCTCAGTGTCCGGTCCGCCTGATTTTGATCGGCGGACCTTTCAATGGAGGTTCGCCTAGTTCGCGTTTGCCGGATTGGCCACCACGGTGACGTAGGTGCGGTCATCACGCTTGGTAATGAACTTCACCGCGCCTTCTTCGAGAGCGAAGAGGGTGTGGTCGCGACCCATGCCGACATTGTCGCCGGCAAAGAACTTGGTGCCGCGCTGGCGGATGATGATGTTGCCGGCGGCAACAGCTTCGCCACCGAACTTCTTCACGCCGAGACGACGGCCGGCCGAATCCCGACCGTTACGCGATGAGCCGCCTGATTTCTTGTGAGCCATTGTGGTCTCCTAAATCCTTCGGACGCCTATTCGGCGTCAGATGCCTGGGCAGCGGCCTTCTTCGGCGCGGCCTTTTTCTTGGGGGCTTCAGCAACCGGGGCGGCTGCAGCGACCGGAGCGGGCTCAGGCAGCTTCAGGTTCCGGGCGCGGGCGTCAAGGACGGCCTTGGTGGTCAGGTCGACCGTGCCTTCCCAGGTGGCGGTCTTGCCGGCACCGGCGATGGAGGTGACGCGCAGGACCGTTTCCGACTGGCGGTGGCCCTGGGTGCGGCGATAGCCCTGACGACGGATCTTCTTGAAGATCTTGATCTTATCGCCCCGACGGGTCTCGATAAGAGTTGCCTGAACCGTGGCACCGTCAACGACCGGCGCACCGATCGTCACGCTGTCGCCATCGCCCAGCATGAGGACGTCGCCGAAGGCCACATCCGCGCCAGGTTCACCAGCGAGCTTTTCGACAACCAGCAGATCTCCGGGCTGAACCCGGTACTGCTTGCCGCCGGTCTTGATAACCGCGTACATCGTTCGCGCCTTGACCAAATATCAAAAAGGAATGCGCCCGTGGGAAACCCCATGGGCGGGAGGCGCGGACTTATACAGACGGACCTGTCTAAGTCAACGCGCCGAAGCGGTCTGAATCCCTCTGGGCGAACTGTCCTGCCAGGTTTCAACCACGGCACGGGAAACCGACTGCATGAGCTCCAGCCGCTGGGGGGTGGGCTTGTGGGTTCGTTGCAGCAGAACGGCGACCGCATAGGTCCGTCCGTCCGGGGCTGTGATCAGGCCTACATCATTG
>CAIYZB010000192.1 GCA_903930545.1 uncultured Alphaproteobacteria bacterium | reverse complement strand
ATCATGCGGACGGCCTCGATTGCCGTCCTGCGGGAGATCGGGGTCGAGACCGGTGGCTCCAATGTCCAGTTTGCCGTGAACCCCGCCGATGGCCGCATGGTGGTCATCGAGATGAATCCCCGGGTGTCGCGCTCCTCTGCCCTGGCCTCCAAGGCCACGGGCTTCCCCATTGCCAAGGTCGCCGCCCGTCTGGCCGTGGGCTATACCCTGGACGAGCTGATGAACGACATCACCGGGGCAACCCCGGCCTCGTTCGAGCCCAGCATCGACTATGTGGTCACCAAGATCCCGCGCTTTGCCTTCGAGAAGTATCCGGGCTCTGAGCCCTATCTCACCACCTCCATGAAGTCGGTGGGCGAGGTCATGGCCATTGGCCGGACCTTTGCGGAAAGCCTGCAAAAGGCCCTCCGCGGCCTGGAAACCGGCCTCACCGGTCTGGACGAGATGGAGATCGAGGGCGCTGACGATCCGGAGACCGGCCGTGCTGCCGTCCTGCGGGCCCTGGGCACCCCCACCCCCGACCGCCTTCTGGTCATCGCCCAGGCCTTCCGCCATGGCCTGTCCGTAGAAGAGATCCACGGTGCCTGTTCCTATGAACCCTGGTTCCTGCGCCAGCTGGCGGACCTGGTCCGCCGTGAGGGTGGCGTGCGCGCTGCCGGTCTGCCGACCGATGCCGCCGGTTTCCGCGCCCTGAAGGCCCAGGGCTTTTCCGATGCCCGCCTGGCCAAGCTGTCCCACCGCACGGAGGCTGATGTCCGTGCCACCCGTCGCGCTCTCGGGGTCCGCCCGGTCTATAAGCGTATCGACACCTGCGCCGGAGAGTTCAGGGCCGAGACGCCCTATATGTATTCCACCTACGAGACCGGGGCCCTGGGCCAGCAGCCTGACTGCGAGAGCGAGCCCTCGGACCGCAAGAAGGCCATCATCCTCGGCGGCGGTCCCAACCGGATCGGCCAGGGGATCGAGTTCGACTATTGCTGCTGCCACGCCGCCTTCGCCCTGGACGACATCGGGGTGGAGTCCATCATGGTCAACTGCAATCCGGAGACCGTCTCCACCGACTATGACACCTCCGACCGGCTCTATTTCGAACCCCTCACCGCCGAGGATGTTCTGGAGCTGATCGATGTCGAGCGTTCCAAGGGTGAGCTCCTGGGCGTGATCGTGCAGTTCGGCGGCCAGACGCCCCTCAAGCTGGCCCAGCCCCTGGAAGATGCCGGGATCCCGATCCTGGGCACCAGCCCCGACGCCATCGACCTGGCCGAGGACCGTGAGCGCTTCCAGCAACTGCTCCACCGCCTGGACATTGCCCAGCCGATCAATGCCATCGCCCGTTCCCGGGACGAGGCCTTCGCCGGAGCTCACGCTGTCGGCTATCCCGTAGTGATCCGCCCCTCCTATGTGCTGGGGGGTCGGGCCATGGAGATCGTGCGCGATGACGAGCAGCTGGATCGCTATATCCGCACCGCCGTCCAGGTCAGCGGCGACAGCCCGGTCCTCATCGACCAATATCTGAGCCGCGCCACCGAAGTGGATGTCGATGCCCTCTGCGACGGCGAGACCGTCTTCGTCGCCGGGGTCATGGAACATATCGAGGAAGCCGGCGTCCATTCCGGCGACAGCGCCTGTTCCCTGCCCCCCTTCTCGCTGAAGCCGGAAACCATCGCCGAGCTGAAGCGCCAGACCGAGGCCATGGCCTTTGCTCTCAATGTGCGCGGCCTGATGAATGTGCAGTTCGCCATCGAGGAACCCCATTCCGACGCGCCGCGGATCTTCGTCCTGGAGGTCAATCCCCGGGCCAGCCGCACTGTGCCCTTCGTGGCCAAGACCATCGGCCAGCCCCTGGCGGCCATTGCCGCCAAGATCATGGCAGGCAAGTCCCTGGCCAGCTTCGGCCTGAAAGAAACCACCTATGACCATATCGCGGTCAAGGAAGCGGTCTTCCCCTTCGCCCGGTTCGCCGGTGTGGACACGATCCTGGGCCCCGAAATGCGCTCCACCGGCGAGGTCATGGGCCTGGACTGGATCCGGCCTGGCGAGGGTCGGGGTCCGGCCTTTGCCCGGGCCTTTGCCAAGAGCCAGCTGGGCGGCGGCACCATCCTGCCCAAGACCGGTAGCGTCTTCGTGTCTGTCCGCGATGCCGACAAGCCCTGGATCCTCGAGCCCGTGCGCCTGATGATCGCCCAGGGCTTCCGCATCCTGGCCACCAGCGGAACCGAGGCCTATCTGCGCGAACAGGGCCTCGAGGTCGAGCCGGTAAAGAAGGTGCTGGAGGGCCGTCCCCACATCGTCGACGTCATGAAGAACGGCGATGTCCAGGTGGTCTTCAATACCACCGAGGGCAAGCAGTCCGTGGCCGACAGTTTCGAGATCCGCCGCACGGCCCTGATGATGAAGACGCCCTATTTCACCACCACGGCCGGTGCCCTGGCCGCAGCCCAGGCCATCGAGGCGACGGTGACGGACACCCTGGAGGTCCGTCCCCTGCAGAGCTATGACCGGGTCTAGGTCTTCGAGCCTCGTTCCTTCAACTATTCGCCGGGTCAACTAGGCTCGGCTCTGGCCGAATTCTTGCCCAACACGGCCCGCCTGTTTGGTGACATTTGATCTGCATCATTTGCCTTCACGGTAAATGGGGCGCAGGGTCTCATTGTCGCCTTGCTGATGCAGGCGCGTTCGGGCAGTTCCGACGGCCCCACAAGACCAGTCGGACGGCCCAAGCGGGCATCTGCAGCAGCCTGGCGGAGGAGATTTCCTCCAAGCCATGAATGCGAAGGAACTGCCATGAAAACCGTCCATCCCGAAGTCGCCGTCCACCACAAGAACCGCCATCTGCTTGAGCGCTTCGAGGGCTATACCGACTATCTCGTCGTGGGGATGATCGTCATTCTCGGCGGGGCAATGCTCTACGGTTTGCTGACCGCCAGCGGCGTCTCTGCCTGGATGAACTAGAGGTCTTTGGCGAGTACCAGGTCGTCGTAGATCTTCTCCCCGACCTGGAACTTGCGCACGCCGACCTGGGTGAAGCCCTGGCGGGCATAGAAGCCCAGGGCCGCATGGTTCTGGCTGTAGACACCCAGCAATAGCCGCCGGGCACCTGCCTCGCTGGCGGCCTTAACGGCTGTGCGCATCAACAGACCACCACCGCCGCCGCCATGAAAGCGGTGCAGCAGATAGATGCGCTTCAGTTCCATGTCCCCTGGCCCGGTCTCGACCGGCAGGTCGGGCGGACAGAGCATGATATAGCCGATCGGAGCCCTGCCCGAGCTGTGTTCGGCCAGGAAGAGCCGATAGTCCGCCTTGGTCAGCCATTCGCCATAGCGGTCCTCGCCATGCTCGTGGACGCAGTGGGCGATCACATCTGCAGCCGGCAGGAAATCCGAATAGGACTGCAGAAAGGTCGCTTGGCCCACCAGGGCCAGGGCCTGGGCATCTGCGGGCCCCGCTTGTCTGATCTCGAAAGTCATGACCGCTCCCTAACATACGGGCTTTGCGCCGTGGCAAGTCCGACGCAAAATGATCACTGATAACAAATCAGGGAGCGAGACATGGGACGGGTAACGGGCAAGGTGGCTCTGGTCACCGGTGGATCCAGCGGTATTGGTCGGGCCTGCGCCGAACGTCTGGCGGAGGAAGGGGCGATCATCGTGGTAACCGACCTGCAGGACGACAAGGGTGCCGAGACCGTCGAGGCCATCCGGGCCGCCGGCGGACAGGCCAGCTACTTGCACCACGATGTCACCTCGGAGGCCGACTGGACGTCGGTGGTTGCTGAGGTGAAGGCCCTCCACGGACGGCTGGATATCCTGGTCAATAATGCCGGCATCGCCATTTCCGGCTCTGTCATCGAGATGAGCCTGGCCGATTTCCAAAAGCAGAACGCCGTCAATATCGACGGCGTCTTCCTGGGGGTGAAACATTCGATCCCCCTGATGCGCGCCTCAGGTCAGGGCGGATCCATCATCAATATGTCCTCCGTCGCCGGCCTGAAGGGTTCAGCCATCCTGGCGGGCTATTGCGCCAGCAAGGGTGCCGTGCGGCTTTTCACCAAGTCCGTCGCCCTGGAATGCGCCGCTGCCAAGGACGGGATCCGGGTCAATTCCGTCCATCCCGGCATCATCGAGACCCCGATCTGGGACGACATCGTTGGCACCGGAGAGCCCGGCGACAATGCCCGGCCCTCCCGCCCGGCGACCCTCGACGCCATGACCACCGAGGCCGTGCCCCTTGGCAAAAAGGGCTATCCCCTGGACATCGCCAATGGCGTGCTCTGGCTATCTTCGGAGGAGAGCGGCTATGTCACCGGCGCAGAGCTGGTGATCGACGGGGGTTTCAGTATCCGCTGAGGTGCGGGCCCCCTCCGTCATGCTGACGCATGCCACCTCCCCCTAAGGGGGAGGAATTGGAGCCCTTTAATTCCTCCCCCTTAGGGGGAGGGGGACCGCGAAGCGGTGGAGGGGGCTAGCTCAGTCGCTGGCTTCCCAGCTCACATCCGCCCCGAGCGTATTGAGGTTTTCCACGAACTTCGGATGGGCCCGCTGGATCGGGGCTGCATTGAGGATCTTGGACTCCCCGGGGATCGAGGCCGCCAGCATGAACAGGGCGATGGCTACCCGGATGATATAGGGGCTCTCCACCTGGGCCGGTACCAGGGGCTTGCCGCCAAAGGTGATCAGGCGATGGGGATCGCAGAGCATGGCATGAGCACCGAACTTGCCCAGCTCCGAAGACCAGCCCAGGGCACCTTCATAGACCTTGTTCCAGAACAGGACCTGGCCCTCGGCCCGCACCCCCAGGGCAACGAAGATGGGCAGCAGATCAGCCGGGACATAGGGCCAGGGGGCTGCCTCGACCTTGGTCAGGATGTTGGACGTGAAGGGCTCGCGCACCTTCATGGGGCCATCGACCCGGGCGCTGGACCAGCCGTCCTTGTGGGTGATCTCCACACCGAACTTGGCAAAGGTGCGATCCAGCAGGGGGAACTGTTCCACCGAGCCATTTCGCACCCTCACCTCCCCACCGGTGATCGCCCCCATGGCCAGGAAGGTTGCCACCTCGTGGAAGTCATCGGCGAAGGTGAATTCAGCCCCACCCAGCTTGTCGACACCTTCGACGCGGACGCTGGACCCGCCCACCCCGAACAGATGGGCCCCCATCATGGTCAGGAAGTCGCAGAATTCCTGCACATGGGGCTCGCAGGCCGCATTGGTGAGACGTGAAGACCCCTTTGCCGTGGCGGCACAGAGGATGAAGTTCTCGGTCGTGGTGACCGAGGCATAGTCCAGCCAGTGATTGGCGGCCCCAAAGCCCTTGGGCAGGGTGATGGCCACCTGGTCTGGCTGGCGCTCCACCTCGGCCCCGAAGGTGCGAAAGACCTCGATATGGGGGTCGATCTCCCGGGCCCCCAGGGTGCAGCCTGTGACGTCTTCCTCGATGGTGGCGTGACCGAAGCGGTGAAGAAGGGCCGGAACCAGCATCAGGACGGAGCGCATACCCATGGGCAGGTGCGCACCCTCGGGGTCGAGGTCTGCGTGGTGGTGAACCCGCAGGGTCCCGGTCTCGAAGT
>CAIYZB010000191.1 GCA_903930545.1 uncultured Alphaproteobacteria bacterium | reverse complement strand
GGTAGTTCAAGCCGAGGCTCCCGGATCAGATGGAAGCTGTTCCTGACACGTCTCGGGGCAATTCCCAAAGCCCGGGTTTTCTCAAGCTTCTTCGCCGAGTGCCAGACAGGCCTCGATGGCTTCGAACAGGCTGCCGACATCCAAGGGCTTGGCGACGACCTGATCCATGCCAGCCGCGAGATAGGCCTCAACCTGGTCACGCATGACATTGGCCGTCAGGGCAATGATCGGGGTGATGCGGCCTCCTCGGGCGATTTCCCTTTGTCTGATGATCCTGGCGGCCGTCGGACCGTCCATGTTGGGCATCTGGACATCCATCAGGATCAGATCAAAGGGCTGGGCCTCCCAGGCGGAAATGGCCTCCAACCCGTCCTCCACCAGGACAGGATCGATATCGACCTGGTTCAGCAGGGTCTTCAGGACCAGGCGATTGATCGCATTGTCCTCGGCCGCAAGGATCTTGAGGGCAGGCAGGTTCGGCTGTTGCTCGGCTTCGGCGCCTGGCTTCTGACTAAAGTCAATCGGCGCATCGCCAATCCTCGGCAGGCCCAGGGTAATGGTAAAGGTCGCACCGGCACCCGGACGGCTCTCGGCGTGAACCGTTCCGTCCATGCGCTCTGCCAGGTCCTTGACGATGGCCAGGCCCAGGCCGGTACCGCCGAACTCGCGTGTGACGGAGGCATCAGCCTGAACGAACTTCTCGAACAGGGAACTGCCGTTTGCAGAAAAACCGATCCCGGTGTCAGCGACGACGATGACCAGTGCCTCACCAGGCCTTGTGATGGTCAGGTTTACCTGCCCCCCGGATGTGAACTTCAGGCCATTGGCCACCAGATTATTCAGGATCTGACTGACCCGCCCAGGATCCCCACGATAGAGGCCCGCGGCCTCGGGCGCGATATCGACCTTGAGGGTGGTGTCACGTTCCTCCGCAAGGGCCGAATAGGCCATGCGGGTGGTCTCGACGATTCGAGCCAGATCGACTTCGCCTATCTCCAGTTCAAACCGGCCGGACTCGATCTTGGCGATGTCGAGAATGGCATTGAGAAGATTGAGCAAGGCGACCGCAGACTGCTCGATGACCGACAGCCGGTCTTTCTGGGGGGGGCTCAATTCGTCACGCCCCATGGCCTGAACCATTCCCATGACCCCGTTCAGGGGGGTGCGGATCTCGTGGCTCATGATGGCCAGAAATTCGCTCTTGGCCCGGTTTGCCGCCTCCGCCGCATCCCTGGCCCCGACCAGGTCCTCCTCCACCTGTTTGCGATGGGTAATGTCCTGAAGGGCGCCCAGCATCCTCACCGGCCGACCCTGGTCGTCGAGGATCATATCGGCCTTGGCATCGACCCAGGTCAGGCGGCCATCCTTCAGTTTGAGACGATGCTCGAGCCGATAGGGTGCCCCCGTCCGGAGGGACAGTTCCATAGCGGCCCGGGAACGCGGAAGGTCCGCCTCGTGAACGGCGACGAAGGGGTCCTGCATATAGGTGTCGAAAGACAGGGGCTTGTCGAAAAAGGCGGCTGTGTCGCCCTCCACCGCCATGGTCCCGCGCGCGAAGTCCACCTCGGCCACGTGCACGTTTGTGAGGTCGATGGCCATTCTCAGCCGCCTCTGGGCCGCCTGGACGTCTGCGAGCGCGGCAGCCATTTCGGACTGGTTCTGTCGCCACACCCTGACCGATGCCTGGGTCGTCACCAGAATTCGGCTTGCGATCATCCCGAACAGGAGGACCACAAGACTGACGCCAAGGGCCGGACCGACGTCCAGAACCGCCCAGATCTCGATGATCATGGCGATCGGGGCCACCAGGATCATGCCGGTAAACTGGCGCGGTGAGGTCCAGCCAATGGTCACTGCGAGAGCCACGGCCGTGAGACCCATGACAGCAGTCAGGGCCAGGGCCGGCATCGACGGCTGGAGCAGAAACAGGGTGACAGGACCGAGCATCAGAATAACGGACCGGGCGCTACCCATGATGGCCAGCTTGAGCAGATCCCGGTCAGTTTCAGTCTGGGGCAGCTCGCGGGACCAGCGTCTGTATTGCGCCTGAAACGCCAGATCGCAGGCGAGAGACAAAAGCCCTCAGGCAACCCCCAGGACCGGTGCCCCGACCAGGACCAGGGCAAGTCCGCAAATGATGTCGAAGCTGGCCAGAACCCCGCGAGGCGCGGTCAGACTGGCCAGGGTGGCGGCATAGGGGCTCGCGAACCCGCGCCCGTTCTCGTCGTCCGCTTCGATGTCGATGCCCTGGGTTGAGTCCTTCGCCATGGGGCGACGCTACCCGGATTCGGTAATCTGTTCGGCTGGAATGGATCTAGCGTCCCAGGGTGAGCCCCAGCATGACCCGCCTCGGGGCCGCGAAGCTCTCGATCCCGTCGCCGGTTTCGCCCACCTCTATGGCCGCATCCGTCAGGTTCTCGGCAGCGAGATAGAGTGAACGACCGGCCCCGAGGTTCCAGTCCATGCGCCCGTCCAGGCTCAGGGCCGGGGACAGTTTGCGGCTGTTGAGATCGTCCTCAAACCGCGACCCCTCATAGCGCAGGCCGGCGGTCAGGCTGAAGGCTTCGCTGGCCTGCCAGGTGGCCTGGGAGGTGAGGGTCAGGTTCGGCACCTGGGCGGGGCGTTTGCCGGTGAGCTGGGGAACGGAGGTGCCACCGTCCACCCGGGCATGGCTATAGGTCAGGCCAGCCTTGAGATCGACAGGGCCGAGGTCTTGAGCCCAGTCGGCCTCCAGACCCCAGGCCTCGATCTGACCGGCATTCTGCCTCTGGCGAAGAACCCCGCCCGCCGGGATGAAGCCCGCCACCGGGAAGGTGGCCGGACCAGGCCCCAGGGTGACGTTTGTAATGGGATCCTCAAGGCGGGTGGCAAAGAGCGTGGCAGACCAGGCTTCGCCGCCAAGCCCGACTTCCACACCCTTGAGGGTCTCGGGCCTCAGGGCGGAATTGGCCTCGGTCACATCATTGCCCACCCGGAAAGGGCGATGCAGTTCATTGAGGCTGGGCGGGCGAAACCCACCATAGGCCGCGCCCCGGACAAACAGGTTCTCCCCCAGATCCCGGCGCAGGGCCAGGCGTGCGGTGGGTGTGGTGCCTGAGGTATCGGTCGGGGACAGATTGAGCAGGGTCGCACCGGTGGCGATATCCCGCTCCTGTCGGTGGGCATCGCTCTGTTGCCAGGCATCCACTCTCAGCCCCGCACCCAGCACCCAGTTATCGGAGCTCCAGGCCCCTTCGCCATAGACCCCGCCAATGGCGGTGCGGCCACCGGCCACGCGATTGCGGGTGAAGGCACCGCTCACCACGCGGAAGCGTTCGCGGACCTCCCCATCGGCAATCCGCACATCACCCCCCAGTTCCCAGCTCAGGTTCCCCGAGCGGCCCTGAAGGGCACCGTTCAGGCCATAGCCGAGGGCCGGGGTCGCATACTGGTCATTGGCAGGCGTGGTGGTCAGTCGCCCTGGCCCGACGGCCACCGAGGTGTTCTCAAGATCGCTGGACCGGACCCAGGCCTGAGCCCTCCAGCCCAGACCCGTTGCCTGGGGACGCGCCAGACTCACCGAGGCACTGGTGCCCGAGGCGTGGGAGGCGGCTCCCGCAAGGCCGGCATCGCGGGCCTCATCATAGGCCGACAGGCGCATGGCCATGCGCACCCCGTCTCGCTCACCTTGCAGGCGGGCAGACAGAGACCTGGCCTCCAGATTGGTCGGATTGTCTGCAGGGCCTCGACCTTTGCGAACCGGGACATAGCCCTCCCGCCGTTCAGCGCTCCCCGTGACCACCAGACGGCCCGTCGTCAGGGCTAGCCCTCCCCGGCTCGAACCGTCATCCGCCACACTGAGGTCCAGGAGTTGGGTATCGTTGCCCACGGGCAGTTCGCTGAGGGCTGCGACCCCGGTCAGGGCCCCAGCCCCATAGGGCCCGGCCCCTGCGCCCCGCACCAGGCTGACCCCTGAGAGTCCCTCCGGCGGCATTGCCGTCCAGATCACCCAGCCGCCGAAGGGATCGTTCTGCGGCACCCCGTCCAGGGTCACCAAAGCACGCCCGGCCCCGGACGGAGCGATGGCCCGCAGGGACAGGCCCTGTATGGTGGGATTGGCACCGTCGCTTCCGGTGCGACGGAACAAGCTGACCCCGGGCACGGTCTTCAGGGCCTGATCGAGGCGACCGGTCGCCCCAAGGGTCCGTGCGTCAATGTTGATGACCGAAAACGCCGCTTCCGACGGCAGGGCCGCCAGGCGCGGGGCCGTGACAATGACCGCCTCGACGTCAGCGGCTGGTGGCAGGGCCATGGGCATTTTACAACTCCTGGTCGAATCTCGTAGGATCGCCGCATTCACACGTCATTCATCAGCCATGGCAAAACTGGTCTGGCCAGTCGAGAACAGGGTCCCATGACCGTCCCCACCAGCTCCGTCGTCATTGCCTCGCTGCTGTACCAGGATAATTTCTGGAGCAGCTCAACGATCACCTACAGCTTTCCGGGGATCGGCGCATCCTGGCCGAACTACAATACTGCCGAGGCCACGGACCCGAACTATCAGGGGGTGAGCGCCGGACTTCAGCCGGACTTCATCGCCGCCATCGCGACCTGGGACCGGTTGATCGCCACCAGTTTCAGCCAGACCAATGACAGTGTCAGCCCGGGCCAGATCCGCTTTGCCTTCACTGACGTGGATCGTCTGGAGAGCGAGGACATCTGGGGCTATGCCTATTCCCCGCCCCTGAACGGCATCGGCAACGGGGTCAAGGCCGGCGACGTCTGGATCGACTTCAAGACAGCCACGGAAAGCTACGCCAAGGGCAGCTATAATTTCAGCTCGACCATCCACGAGATCGGTCATGCCCTGGGGCTGAAGCACCCCTTCGAAACCCCCAACACCCTGCCTACGGAATACGACACCACCCGATACACCGTCATGTCCTATACCGACCTGCCGGACGGGACCTGGGTGGATATCGAGCGCACGGCGACGGGGATCCAGACGGCCCCTGAATATGTCAATCCGACCAGCCCCATGGTCTTCGACATCCTGGCCATCCAGGCCCGTTACGGGGCCGATCTCACCACGGCCACGGGCAACAATACCTATAGCTGGAACCAGGCCCGCCCCATCCTCGAGGCCATCTATGATGCAGGGGGCATCGATACCTTTGACCTCAGCACCCATACCCGAGGGTCCATCGTCGATCTGACCCCTGGGGCCTATTCCAGCATCGCCTACTGGTCGGCAGCCGATCAGGTGGCCTATTGGACGAGCCAGTACACCTGGGCCAACGACTTCCTCACCCAGCAGTTCATCAAGCCCACCACCTATACCTGGTCGCAGAATGTGGGGATTGCCTACAATACGGTGATCGAGAACGTCCAGGGCGGGTCCGGGGCCGACACCCTC
>CAIYZB010000190.1 GCA_903930545.1 uncultured Alphaproteobacteria bacterium | reverse complement strand
GTGTCGGTCGGTGACTGGGCGCATGAGCTCTGCGGCGGCACCCATGCCCAGCGTTCCGGGCAGCTCGGCGTCGTCACCTTCCTATCAGAGGGCTCGATCGGCGCAGGTGTGCGACGGGTCGAGGCGCTCGTCGGCGCCGATGCCTATCGATTCCTCGCTCGTCTTCACAAACATGGCCGCCGCCCGTCGGGCATCGATCAGGGCAATCTCCTGGGGCGTGGAGACAATCACCACCCCGTCAATCTTTAGCTTCTGGACCAGGGTCAGCTGGATATCCCCGGTGCCCGGAGGAAGGTCCACCACCAGCACATCCAGAGGCTCGGCTTCCGATCCCCAGGCGACGTCATGGACCATCTGGCGCACCGCCGACGAGGCCATGGGCCCGCGCCAGATCATGGGGGCTGCCTCATCCACCAGGAAACCGATGGACATGACCTGCATGCCCCAGGCCTCCAGGGGGATCAGCTTCTTTTCCTCTCCGAACCCCGGTTCGCCGTCCACACCCAGCATGCGCGGGGCGGAGGGGCCATAGACGTCGGCGTCCAGCAGCCCGACCCTGAGGCCCTGGGCGACAAAGGCCGCCGCCAGATTGACCGAGATGGTGGACTTGCCCACCCCACCCTTGCCGCTGGCCACCGCTATGACCCGGCGCACATGGGCCGGACGATGGGCATCGGCCGGGGGAACGGCCTGGGCACCAGGATCAGCGGAGACCTTCGCGCCCTTGCGGACCCGGGTCACCCCCGGCGCGGGAGGCGGAGCCTCAGCTTCGGCGGTCAGGACCACCTGAGCACGCTCGACATGGCGCACGGACATCAGCGCCTTTTCAGCCGCGTCCCGGACATAGCCATAACGGTCCACTTCGGTGGCCGGGACCTCCAGCATGAAGCCTGCACGACCCGGTCCAATGGCAAGGCCTCGCACCAGTCCGGCTGCGGACAGACCGCGCCCGCTCATGGGATCAATCACCCGATCAAGGGCCGCCAGAATGGCATCACGGTCGGGAGTTGCAGAATTGGTCATCGGTAAGTCTTGCGTTGGCCGTGGGGGAGCCTCATATCCGGCTGACAGCGCCGGTTTACAAGCCCACCTCGGGTGAAGCGACGCGGCCGCGCCGAGAAACCAACAGAAACGACGCGACCCAAAAGACATGCCCTGGAACGACAACGCAAATCCCGGCCCTTGGGGTACACCCCCGTCCAACAACGGTGACGGCGACAAGCCGGACCCCCAGCGCCCCCGCAAACCGAACCTCGGTGGTCCGGGCGGCCCGCGCCGTCCTGGCAACGGCCCCGGGAATGGCGATGACTTCTCCGCCATCTTCGACCGCATTCTGAAGGTCCTGCGCGGCCTGTCCGGCGGTCCCGGAGATGGTGTGCGCCCCGGTGCCCTGGTGGCCATTGGCGCGGCGGGCTTCGCCCTCTGGGCCCTGTCCGGCATCTATATCGTCCAGCCCAGCGAGCAGGCTGTGGTGACCACCTTCGGAGCCTTCACAGACTCTACGGGACCGGGCATCCGCTATCATCTGCCCACGCCCATCCAGGCCGTCGAAAAGATTTCGGTCACCTCCCTCAACCGGCTCGATGTCGGGGGTTCCGCCTCGGCGGACAGCCCGGAAGAGAGCCTGATGTTGACGGGGGACGAAAATATCGTCGACCTCGATTTCAGCGTGACCTGGCGGGTCGCCGACCCCGCGAAATACATCTTCACCCTGCGCGACCCGGAAACCGCCGTTAAGGCCGTGGCCGAAAGCGCCATGCGCGAGGTGGTGGGCAAGACCCAGCTCCAGTCCGTCCTGACCCGCGGACGTGGTCAGGTCCAGATCCAGGCTGCCGAGCTGATGCAGCACACCTTCGACAGCTGGGGCGCCGGCGTCACCGTGGTCGAGGTCCAGATCCGTTCGGCCAACCCGCCCCAGGAAGTGGTCGCCGCCTTCCGCGAAGTGGCCAATGCCGGTCAGGATGCTGAAAGCGCCATCAACGAGGCCAATACCTATCGAAACCGCGTGGTGAACGAGGCCAAGGGTGACGGCGCCAAGCTGATCCAGTCCGCCCAGGGCTATCGTGAGCAGTCGGTTCGTGAAGCCGCCGGTGACGCGGCGCGCTTCAATCAGATCTATTCTGAATATCGCCGCGCTCCGGGTGTG
>CAIYZB010000189.1 GCA_903930545.1 uncultured Alphaproteobacteria bacterium | reverse complement strand
CTGTGTCCCCCTGCCGGCACCCGGCACCGCCGGGATGGAAGCGGCCATCATGAACCTGCTGGAGCCCGGCGATCGGGCGGTAATCGCCATCAATGGCGCCTTCGGTGGGCGCATGGCCGACATGGCTGACCGGGCTGGTGCCGAGGTCATCAAGGTCGAGTTTGAATGGGGCAAGCCCGTTGACCCCGCCGCAATAGAGGCTGCCCTTCAGGACGGTCCGGTCAAGGTCCTGGCCTTTGTCCATGCGGAGACCTCCACCGGGGTGCGTTCCGATGCCGCCAGCCTTTGCGCCCTGGCCCGCAAATATGGGGCCCTGTCCATTGTCGACTGCGTCACGTCTCTGGGCGGGATTGCGGTGGATGCGGCGGCCTGGGATGCCGACATCCTCTATTCCGGGACCCAGAAGTGCCTCTCGGCCCCTCCTGGCCTGTCCCCCATTGCCCTGTCGAAGCGGGCCCAGGCCGCGATCTCGGCGCGCAAGACCAAGGTTCGCAACTGGCTGTGCGATTTCAATCTGCTGATGAGTTACTGGGGCGGGGAGGGTGGCCGCACCTATCACCACACCGCCCCCATCAATGCCCTCTATGGCCTGCACGAGAGCCTGGTGGTGCTGTTCGAGGAAGGCCAGCAGGCCGTCATGGTTCGCCATGCCCGTACCCACGAGGCCCTGGTCGCCGGGATCGAGGCCCTGGGCCTGAGGTTCCTGGTGGACGAGGCCTATCGGCTGCCTCAGCTCAATACCGTCATTGTGCCCGAAGGAATTGATGAGGCTGCGGTGCGGACCCACGTGCTCAATCGCTGGGATCTGGAGCTGGGAGCCGGCCTGGGTCCGCTCAAGGGCAAGGTCTGGCGGATCGGCTTGATGGGGGCTTCTGCTACCCCCTGGCATGTGCGCCTGTGTCTGACGGCACTCGCAGAGGCGCTCAATGCCCAGGGATTCACGGCTGATGGGGCTGCGGCAGTTACGGCGGCTGAGGCGCGTCTGGCCTAGCCCCCTCCACCGCTTCGCGGTCCCCCTCCCCCGGAGGGGCAGGAATGGACACGGTGTAATTCCTCCCCCATTTGGGGAGGTGGCACACGTCAGCGTGACGGATGGGGCTGCCCCTAGGGCGTATAGGTGATTTCGCTGGTCTTGCGGGGCTTCAGATAGAACTTCTGGTTGAAGGTGATGTCCGTCGGCAGGACCTTCTTGATCGGCGATGAATAGACGTATTTCACCTCCGACATGATCAGGCTCTCATTTGCTGCCAGCATATTGGCCGGGATGGAGGCGGTGGCCCCGACGGCCAGGCCGGTAAAGGACCCCTTGGGCTGGGACCAGACCACCTTGGGGGTGCCGCCGGCATCGGCCTTGACGCTGGTGATGCGCATGGACAGGGTCGCGGTGCTGAAGGGGGCCATGATGGCGTTGCCGACATTGAAGACATCGGTCATCTCGGCAGCCGTGACATTGGTGTCCTGGGCGATGAGATCTCCGATAGCCGAGGCGACATGGCTCATGCGCCGGTCGGCCATCATGCCCTGGGTCAGCTCGGCAATGCCGTAATAGATCAGCAGCATCAGGGGTGCCACAAAGGCAAACTCGACGGCGGCGGAGCCGCGGCGATCCTTGATCAATTGCATTTGG
>CAIYZB010000188.1 GCA_903930545.1 uncultured Alphaproteobacteria bacterium | reverse complement strand
TTGCGTCCTCGTTCCCATAGCCTGCACCCCCTCAGTCGGCGTTTGCCGACAGCTCCCCCAGAAGGGGAGCAATTTGCACGGCACAATTCCTCCCCCGCTGGGGGAAGTGGAATGCGCCAGCATGACGGAAGGGGGCTTGCAGAGTCCTGAATTCGATCTCATAAATAACTGACTGGTCAGTTATTTATGAGATCGACATGCTTCCCGCAGGTGAGCCCAAGTTCAAACGTCGCAAGGCCGATCGCCCCGAGGAGATCGTCGCCGCGGCCTTTGAGGTCTTCGGGGAGAAGGGGTTCGCCGCCGCGCGGCTGGACGACATCGCCGCCCGGGCGGGGGTCTCCAAGGGGGCCGTCTATCTCTATTTCGCCACCAAGGAGGACATCTTCCGCGCCGTGGTGGAACAGGGGATCGAACCCCATCTGCGAACGGTCCAGACCACTCTGACCCTGCAGCCCCAGCCCCTGCCGGATCTGTTGCGCGGTCTCGCCCCCTTCATGAGCCACATGATCAGCGAGACCCCGATCGGGGGCATCATCAAGGTGGTGATCGGCGAGGCCCGGAACTTCCCTGAACTGGCCAGGATCTGGCACGACCGTCTGATCGCCGTGGCCCTCGGGACCCTGACCGCCGCCATAGCCGGCGCGCAGGCACGGGGCGAGATGCGCCCCGGCGATCCCCGCCACTATGCCCTGTCCCTGGTCTCGCCCATGCTGGTCTCGGTGATCTGGCGCGAGACCTTTGTCCCCATCGGGGCCGAGCCCTTTGACCCCCTGCCCCTTGCCAACCAGCATATCGAGCTTTGGCTGAGCGGCATGATGAACCCTCCTGGAGCCCAGCCATGAAGCCTCAGCAGATCCTGATCGGCGGCCTTGTCCTGGTGGCGGCCGGCATTGTCAGCGCCATTGCCCTGGTGCCGCGCCTGACCCCTCCCCGCGTCCTGTCGGGCTATGTGGAGGGCGAGCCCCTCTACCTGGCCGCCCCGGTGTCCGGTTCGGTGGCCGAGATGTCGGTGCGACGGGGGGACCGGGTCGTCAGCGGCCAGCCCCTGTTTGCCATCGATCCGCGCCAGGTCTCCGCCCAGAAATCCCAGGCCGAGGCCGAGGTCAGCGCGGCCGCCGCCGCCGCCCAGGATGTCAGGCGCGGCTTGAGGCCCACCGAGCTGGCCGTCTATGACGCCAATATCCTGGCCGCCGAAGCCCGCCTGAGGGAAGCCACGGCCAGCCTCAACCGCATCGCCCCTCTCGCGCGCAAAGGCATCTATGCCCCGGCTCGACTGGATGACGCCCAGGCGGCGGTGGACTCCGCCCGAGCCCAGCTGTCGGCCGCCCGCCGCCAACGGGACTCTGCGGCCCTCGGAGGCCGGGCGGGCCAGATCGAGGGCGCCGACAGTCGCAGCCTCCAGGCCAGTGCAGTCCTTGGCGCGGCCGAGGCGCGGCTGGGCGACCTTTCGCCACGGGCCCCGGCCAGCGGCGTGGTGGAGGATGTCTTCTTCCAAAAGGGGGAATGGGCCCCGGCCAATCAGCCCATCCTGGCCATACTGCCCGACGAGCGCATCCGCCTGAAGTTCTTCGTTCCCCAGGCTGCCCTGTCCGCCTATCGGGTGGGAGGCACGATCCGCTTTGCCTGCGACGGCTGTGCTGCGGGCATGACGGCGAAGATCAGTTTCATCAGCCCGAGGCCAGAATTCACCCCGCCGGTCATCTATAGCCGCGAGGCCAGGGACCGGCTGGTCTATCTGGTGGAGGCCACGCCCTCTGTGCGCCTCAATCCCGGCCAGCCCATCGACGTCCAGCCCCTGGTTCCCGGGACATGAGCCCGGTCATCGATGTCCATGGGCTCAACAAGAGCTACGGGACCAAGCATGTGGTCCAGGACCTGTCCATTCAGGTGGAGGCAGGGCGCATCTGCGGCTTTCTCGGTCCCAATGGCTCCGGCAAGACCACCACCATGCGGATGCTCTGCGGCCTGCTGACGCCGGATTCCGGATCGGGGACCTGCCTGGGACTGGACATCATTGACCAGGCCAATCTGATCAAGCGCAATACCGGCTACATGACCCAGAAGTTCTCGCTCTATGAGGACCTGACCATTGCCGAGAACCTGATGTTCGCGGCCCGTATCCACAGTCTGAATCGCCGCCCGGCCCGGGTTGACAGGGCCCTGGAACGACTGGGCCTCACCGAGCGCCGCAACCAGCTGGCCGGGTCCCTGTCAGGAGGCTGGAAACAGCGCCTGGCCCTGGCCACCGCCACCCTGCATGAGCCGAAACTCCTGTTGCTGGACGAGCCAACCGCCGGGGTCGATCCCAAGGCGCGGCGCACCTTCTGGGAGGAGATCCACGCCCTGGCCGCCGAGGGCCTGACCGTGCTGGTCTCAACCCATTACATGGACGAGGCCGAGCGCTGTCACGAGATCGCCTACATCGCCTATGGGCAACTGATGGCCCGGGGTTCTGTTGAGGAGGTCATCACCGCCTCGAAACTGGTGACGTTCAATGGCGAAGGCCCCGGGATCGATCGCCTGGCCCCGGAGATTGCCCGCCAGGCCGGTGTGGAGTCCGCCGTGCCCTTCGGAGCTGCCCTCCATGTCTCCGGTAGTGATCGCACTGCCCTTGAAGCCGCGCTGCGGCCCTGGCAGCGGGAACCCTTCAATTGGCGGGAGGTGGCCCCCAGCCTGGAGGATGTCTTCATCCAGCTGATGGATGGCTCGGAGGACAATTTCCGATGAGTGGCTTCTCTGTCGTTCGCGTCCTGGCCGTTCTGATCAAGGAGTTTAAGCAGATCACCCGGGACCGCCTGACCTATGCCATGATCCTGGCCCTGCCCATCGTCCAGCTCCTGCTGTTCGGCTATGCGATCAATGCCGAGCCCAGGCACCTGCCCACTGCCCTTCTGGTGCAGGAGGACTCGGTCTTTGCCCGCTCCATCACGGCGAGCCTGGCCAATAGCCAGTTCTTCCGCATCGTTGCCCAGGCCAGGACTCCGGCCGAGCTGGATGACCTGCTCAGACGGGGCGAGGTCCAGTTTGCCATCACCATCCCGGGCGACTTCAGCCGCCGGGTAGCGCGGGGTGACCAGGCCCAGATCCTGGTCGAGGCTGACGCCACCGACCCGTCTGCCACCGGGAGTGCCGTGGCCGCCCTTGCCAATCTGCCGGCCCAGGCCCTGACCCGCGACCTGGCTGGTGCCCTGAGCCTTCGGGCCCAGTCCAGGCCACCCTTCGAGGTCGTGGTGCACCGCCGCTATAACCCCGAGGCTATCACCGCCTTCAATATCGTCCCCGGTCTGCTGGGGGTCATATTGTCCATGACCCTGGTGATGATGACCTCCCTGTCCGTCACCCGCGAGACCGAGCGCGGCACCATGGAGAGCTTGCTGGCCACACCGGTGGAGCCCCTGGAGGTCATGGTGGGCAAGCTCGCCCCCTATGTCCTGGTGGGGGCCATCCAGACCGTGGTGATCCTGGTTCTGGCCCGCTTTCTGTTCGATGTGCCCATGGTGGGGGGATGGGACGGCCTGACCCTCGGGGTTTGCCTCTTCGTTATAGGCTCCCTAGCCCTGGGCTTCCTGATCTCGACGGTGGCCGCTTCCCAGCTCCAGGCCATGCAGATGAGCTTCTTCTACATCCTGCCCTCGATCCTGCTCTCGGGCTTCATGTTCCCCTTCCGGGGCATGCCCGGCTGGGCCCAGGCCATAGGCGAGGTCATCCCCGTGACCCATTTCCTGCGGATCGTGCGCGGTGCCCTGCTGAAAGGTCAGGGGTTGGAGGACATGTGGCGCGAGCTGCTGGCCCTGCTGGCCTTCGTCTGTGTGGTGACCGCCGTCACACTGGCACGCTATCGTCGAACCCTGGATTAGATTGGGGACGGGATTCCTGAAGCCGGGCTTGCCCGACTCCCCAAGGGGTCCCACATTTCGAGCCATGAGCGATCGCCCGAGCGGGGCCGCGCCCCACAGGCTTGTGGCGGTGCTGGGGCCCACCAATACAGGCAAGACCCACCTCGCTGTCGAGCGGATGCTGGGCCATGCCAGTGGCATGATCGGCCTGCCCCTGCGCCTGCTGGCCCGGGAGATCTATGACCGCATCGTCAAGGCCCGCGGGGCCCGGTGCGTGGCCCTGATCACGGGCGAGGAAAAGATCGTCCCGCCCCGGGCCCAGTATTTCGTCTGCACCGTGGAGGCCATGCCCCTGTCGCGGGAGGTGGAGTTCCTGGCCATCGACGAGATCCAGCTGGCCTCGGACCCCGAGCGGGGTCACCTCTTCACCCACCGCCTGCTCCATGCCCGGGGCCGGTATGAGACCATGCTGATGGGGGCCGCCACCATGGCCCCCCTGGTGCGGCGTCTGCTGCCGGATGCGGAGATCATCAGCCGCGAGCGGTTTTCCAACCTGTCCTATGCCGGGTCCAAGAAGCTGACCCGCCTGCCACCGCGCACCGCGGTCGTCGCCTTCTCCGCGGACCAGGTCTATGCCATCGCCGAGCTGATCCGCCGCCAGAGGGGCGGGGCCGCTGTGGTCATGGGCAGCCTCTCGCCACGCACCCGCAATGCCCAGGTCGCCCTTTATCAGTCCGGTGAGGTGGACTTCCTGGTGGCCACCGACGCCATCGGCATGGGCCTGAACATGGATGTCGACCATGTGGCCTTCGGGGGCTTGCGCAAGTTCGACGGCAAGAAGACCCGCTATCTCCATTCCCAGGAGATCGGCCAGATCGCCGGCCGCGCCGGGCGTTTCCGTACCGACGGTACCTTCGGCGTCACCGGCGAGTGCGACGAAATGGACGCCGACCTGGTGGAGGCCATCCAGGACCACCGCTTCCAGCCGGTGACGACAGTGGAGTGGCGCAACGGCAAGCTCGACTTCACCAGCCTGCCCAACCTGATGCGCTCCCTGGCCATGACCCCGGACCGCGAAGGGCTGAAACTGGCCTCGGAGGCCGTGGACGAAACCACCCTGCGTCAGCTGGCGGGGGAGGCCGATATTGCCGACCGCTGTGTGCGTGACCGTCAGGCCCTGATGCGTCTGTGGGACGTCTGCCAGACCCCGGACTTCCGCAAGACCTCCGGCGAGGAACATGTCCGCCTGACCCGCGAATTCTTCCACCACCTCACCACCCGGGACCGCAAGATTCCGGAGGACTGGATTGCCGGTCAGCTCAAGCAACTGGACCGCACCGAAGGCGAGATCGACACCCTGGCTGCACGCCTCGCCAATGTGCGGACCGTCGCCTATGTGGCCAACCGGCCCGACTGGTTGAAGGACCCCGCTGGCTGGCAGGCCAAGACCCGCCAGATCGAGGACCGCCTCTCCGACACCCTGCACGAAAAACTCATGGCCCGGTTCGTCGACCGACGCACCAGCGCCCTCATGCGGGGCCTGAGGGTCCGCGAGGAGATGCTGGCGGGGGTTGCCGGGGATGGCACGGTGACCGTGGAGGGCCAGTTTGTTGGCCGCCTCACCGGGGTCAGTTTCGAGATCGCCAAGGGATCCTCGGTTCTGGAGGAAAAGGCCCTGAGGGCAGCGGCCACCACGGCTGTTGGCCCGGAGATCGCCCGCAGGCTTGGGGCTCTGGCCGCCGAACCCGACACTGCCTTCCGCCTCACTCGGGACGGGGTTGTCCTGTGGCGCAAGGAAGCGGCCGGGGCCCTTTCGGGCGGCACCCCCTTTGCCCCGAGGGTAAGGCTCTATGGTGAACTGGGCCCCGCCCCGGCCCGGGAACGGGCGGCCCGCCGTCTGGAGGCCTATCTGTCCGCTGAAGCCGGACGGCGTCTTGCCCCTTTGCGCAAGCTTGAGGCCGCTGTTGCGGCGGGTCAGGTCAAGGGTCTGGCCAGAGGTTTGGCCTATCGGCTGATCGAGGCCGGCGGTATCCTGGATCGCGCCCAGGTCAGGACCGAGGCCAAGGCGCTTAGCCTGGCCGAGCGTCGCAGCCTGAAGGTGCTGGGAGTGCGGCTTGCCGCCTTCAGCCTCTATATGCCTGGGCTGACAAAGCCCCATGCC
>CAIYZB010000187.1 GCA_903930545.1 uncultured Alphaproteobacteria bacterium | reverse complement strand
GCTACCATCTGGATTAATGCCAACCGCATACGTGATGAACTCATGTTTACCCACCACTTGATCCACAATAAACCAGCTACCATCAGAAACGTGCCATACATTTTTACCATCAAATGCAAATCTTACCGACGAAGCTTCTGTCATCTTAGCTTGTTGCTGAACAGTTAGTAAAACTGGAGTCTTTGTCAGTTGCAAGCCAGGAAACATTAATTTTTGCGTCTGCTCAACGGATAGATAGTTTTTTGCACTAGCTGCCATAGGTAATAAGCTATTTAAGACAAGAATGGTACTTATGATGATTTTGTAATATCGCATAGTGAGCCAGATTAAAAAGGCATCCCAAATTTAAGCATAAATTCTTCGCGGCCATGATCATCCATCACAAAGCCGTTGGCGCATTCAGGCCAGGTGGAGATCGGGGCGCGGACAGCGACCTTGCAGCCCTCGGCGGGCATGACCCAGATTCCGGTGCGCAGGGCCGGGGCGTCGGCCCCTGATCCGGTCGCGAACAGCGGTCGCTCGCTCGTCACCGCATTACACGCCCCGAGGGTCATAACTACCAGAGCGATACAAAGCGTTCGAACCATGGACTGACCTTCAAGTAGGGCGGTTGTTAAGGTTTCCCCGGCAATAAACTGACCCAAGCGGAGCCTGTTCCATGCCTATGCCCATCGACGAACTGGAAAGCGCCCTGAGAGCGGCCTTCCCCGACGCCGAGATCCGGATCGACGATCTGGCAGGCGACGGTGACCACTATAGGGCCAGGATCGTGTCCCACCAGTTCGCTGGCCTGTCACGGGTGAAACAGCACCAACTGGTCTACGGGGCGCTCAAGGGCCGCGTCGGGGGTGAGCTTCATGCCCTGGCCCTCGAGACCTCGGTTCCGGTCTAGGTTCATGCGCTATCGTCCCTTCGGCAATTCGGGCAAGGCCGTTTCGGCGATGAGCCTGCTGCTCCGCGAAGCGCCAGGGCTGAACACGCCCCTGGCCTGGCGAAGCCTTCTGTTCTCGGCCCTGGAAAACGGGGTCAATACCTTCGAGATCTGCGCAAATTCCGATGTCCTGGCCCTGGGGGTCGGCGAGACCCTTCGGGCGGTGGAGCGGCGGCTGGTCTTCCTGTCCTGGCGGCTGCGCGGGGATGGACGCCGCCCGGTGACGGCGGAATCGATCTCCCAGAGCGTCAGGGCGGGACTGCAAAGGACCGGTGCCGGTTATTTCGATCTGCTCCTGCTGGACGAACAGGCCTTTGTGACCCTGACCGACGACGGCCAGACCTATCTCGGCGACCTCTGCGCCGCAGGGCTCTGCCATCAGATCGGCGTCGCCGGTGAAGGCCCGGCCATCGACCAGTGCATCTTGGGTCACGAGTTCGAGGCCCTGGCCATTCCGTTCAACCTGACCTCGGACTGGAAAGCCCGCCGAAGGCTGAAAGACAGTGCCGCAGCCTCGATGACCGTCATCGGCTACGATGCCTTTCCCCACCAGTTGATCCGGTCAGCCAGCAGCGGCGCGCCGCGACCGGGCCTGTTTCGCAAGACTGAACCCCTTGCAGGTGCAGGCACCTATGCCTTCCTGCATGAGACCATGGGCTGGTCTGCTGAAGAACTCTGCCTCGCCTATGCCCTCACAGAGCCGGCATTCGCCACCATCCAGGTCGAGGCCTTCCGACCAGAGGCCATAGAACGCCTGGCGGCCGTCACGGACCGCGATCTGCCGACCGGCGTGGCCGCCCAGATCGAGATGGCCCGCTTCGGCGAGGGATCAACGGGCCAGACCTCCGAACGTCGCCGGGCCTAACTCTCCGAACTGGGGTTTAAGCGACACCTAGGTCATGAGAGACTGGGGCGTGTTGACCTTGCCCTGCATCCTGAGTCCTTCGGCCAAAGCTGACCGCCGTGCGGTACTGGGCCTCTTTACTGGTCTTGCCCTGGCCGGTTGCATGCCGCCGCGCGAAACCCACCTCATTGTCGGGTCCTCCGCAGGGGGTGGAAATGACGATCTGGCCCGCCTGTTTGCCAAGACCCTCCTGCGCCAGACCTCCGAGCGCCTGACCGTCGAGAACGAGGGCAAGGCCGGGGGCAAGCTGGCCCTTGATCATCTGGCCGCATCCCCCGGTGACGGGACGACCCTCGGTCTTCTGGCACCTTCCTTCCTCTACCGCATGCTTCAGAAAGAGGTGGGGGCAAGCTGGAGCCTGTCGAGCTTCGGCTGGATTGGCGGCGTTTCCGCTGAACGTCGGGTCTTGATGGTCAATGCCGGTTCCGGGATCAGGACCCTGGACGATCTTCGCAATCGCAAGACCCCGGTCACTCTGGCGGCATCTTCTGTGGCCTCCCCCAACTATATCGAGCCCCTCATCATCAACCAGCTCCTGGGCACGCGCCTGAAGCCGGTCCCCGGCTATTCCGGCGGGGCGAGAACCCTGGCCGTCATGTCCGGCGAAGTTGATGGTATGGTCACGGGTTTCGACAGTATCGGCCCCCTTCTGGAGTCTCCGGGCAGCCACCTTTTGCTGCGCCTGAACAGCCTTGAGCTCCCCGGCCAGGCTCCAGTGCCGACCCTGGCCAGTCTGGCCAAGGGCCCCGATGCCGCAGCCTTGCTGGACCTGATCGAAACCTCAGCCCGGATTGGCCAGGTCTTTGCCCTGCCGCCTGGGCCCAAAACCGAGGCCCTGGCCCGCTGGACCCAGAGGTTTCACGCCGTCATCGAAGACCCGGATTTCCGTCGCGAGGCGAGCCAGAGGGGCATGGGTCTGGAGGCGACGACGGGCCGGGAAATCGCCACGGCCCTTGCCCGGCTCTCCAACCCGACCGGCCCCACCCTTAAGGCCCTGTCGCGGGTCATGACCAAGGGTCGCGCCGGGTGAACCTGGTGCTCGAAGCGATTGGCCAGCTTCTCGCCAGTCCCAATACCCTGTTTGCCATCGGGCTTGGAACCATAACCGGTCTGCTGGCGGGGCTGACCCCGGGGGTCAGCGGCCGCACGGGTCTGGTTCTGGTGACCCCAATAGCCATGGGTCTTGGGCCCACTGCAGGGGCCCTGTTCCTCATCGCCTTTCACAGTGTGGTTCATACATCCGGGTCCATTCCAGCCATATTGCTGGGGACCCCTACCTCATCCGCAGAGGCCGCCACCGCCATTGATGGTTTTGCCATGGCCCGCAAGGGTCAGGGGGCTCAGGCCATCGGAGCCTCCCTCGGAGCCTCGGCCATAGGCGGGCTCATGGGGGCTGTGTTTCTGTTCGGCTCGGTCCCGGTGGCCCTGTCCATCATCAGCCATTTCGGAACCCCTGAGATCACAGCCCTTTCGGTTCTGGGGCTCTTGTCCATATCCGCCCTTTCCGGCGGCTGGCTCACCGCGGGTCTTATGGTGGCCGCCCTCGGGATCCTCATCGGAGCCGTAGGGGTCGACCCCATGGCAGGTGCCGCCAGAGGCACCTTCGGGGTCACGGCCCTGTGGGACGGGGTCAGCCCGGCCGCCCTGGTAACCGGCCTCTTCGTGGCCCCGGAGCTCCTGTCTCGCGACCGGACCGAGGCCCTCAACCATGTCGCCCGCCCTCGCCTCAGAGACGTCCTGGCCGGCACCAGAGATGTCCTCGCCCAGGCCGGCCTCGCCATCCGCAGCGGCCTGGTCGGGATACTGGTTGGCATCATTCCCGGCCTGGGGACCAGTGTTGCGGTCTGGATGGCCTATGGCCATGCCCGCCAGACCCACCCCTCCGAAATCCCCTATGGCGAGGGTGCTGTGGCCGGGGTCATAGCACCGGAGGCCGCGAACAATTCCAAGGAGGGCGGGGCCCTGGTGCCCACCCTTTTCCTGGCCATTCCGGCCTCCTCGGGCATGGGGATCCTGCTGGCCTGTTTTGCCACCCTGGGGGTGGAGGTCGGACCCCGGCTGTTGAGCCACAACCCCCTGTTCCTGTTCCAGCTGGGCTGGTCAAACATCCTGGCAAACCTGCTGGCCCTGCCCGTCTGCCTTCTGGTCACCCCGCTCCTGGCCCGGATCAGTCAGGTCCGGCGTGAGCAGGTCATTCCCCTGGCCCTGGCGGCTGCCCTGACAGCTACGGTTCTGACCGATCCCAGCTGGGCGACTCTGGGGCAGATCCTGGCCTTTTCGGCCCTGGGCATTCTGCTCAAGTCAGCCAATCTGCCCCGAGCGCCTCTTCTGCTGGGCTTTGTCCTGGGCCCGGGCCTGGAGTCCGGGCTGATGCGATCGGCCATGGTCTTCGGCTGGCAGGGTCTGATGCGCCCCGGTGTGCTGATCATTCTAGCCCTGGCCCTGATCGGCATTCTGGCCTCCGCACGCGCCCGCCTGAAGCTGGGGACGGAGTCTGAAGATGCAGCCACCACCGCCCTGCCCCTGGCCTGCGCGGTAGCCGTTGCCCTTTGTCTCTTTGCCCTGTTCCAGGCCACCTCACTGCCGGCCACCGCGGCCGGCATCCTGATCCTGGCGGGCAGTATCGGAACCGCAACCAGCCTGGTGACCCTGTGGCGTTTCTGGCCGATGCGAGGGGCCGCCCGGCAGGCCAAGGGGCCAGACCTGGTGCTAGCAGGGATGAGCCTGGGCGGGCTTGGGCTCGCCGGCCTGATCGCCCTGCCCGCTGCCATTGGAGTCCTGGTGGCGGCGGCGACCCGCTTCTGGGCAAAACTTGGCTGGTGGCCCACCTTCCTGGGGGCCCTTGCTTGCGCGGCGGCCGCCGCTGGACTGGAACAGCTGATCCGATGACACCCAACCTCGCCATCAATGACCTGCCCGCCCTGGCGCGAGCCGGCTGGACACTGGGCGAGCGCCTCTGCACCGCCTGTGGAGGGTTCCACCGGGTCTGGGGGACCCTGCGCTCTGCCGGCGTGGTCGGCGGGGTCGAGGCTGATGAGGCCGTTCTCCTGCCCCTGCTGAGGGACCTCACTCCCGATGGCACCAGGGCCTTTATCGGCGGATCCGCAGACCCCGGCATCCTCGAGATCCTGCTCAGGGCGGCTCAAGGCCGGATGCTGGATGTGACGGTCACAGACCTGTGCCCGACCCCTTTGGCCGTCATCGATGCCTTGGTGCCGCAGCCAGGCCTGACCCTGACGACGGCGGTTTTGGATATCACCGACCTGGACGTAAACTCAGGCTACGACCTGATCCTCTCCCATTCCCTCCTGCCCTTCCTGACGCCGCCGGATCGGCATGAGGCCCTGGTGCGGATGCGCCGGGCCCTCGCACCCGGCGGGCATCTTGTGATCGCGGCAAGAACAGCAGCGCCGCTGAGTTCCGAAGAAGCCGCAGACCACGACGCTGCCTGGCTCAGCCGGGCCTGGGCGCGCATTTCGGCCTCAGGCTGTGATCTGCCGGGGCCGCGGGAGGCGTTCGAACCCCTGCTCGGGGCATTTGCGGCTGAACGGCCGAAGCGGCTGTGGGACCTGAGCACTCCTGGGGCGATCGCCGCCATGCTCCAGGCTGCAGGTCTGGACATCGTCAGCTGTCAGGAAAGTCGCGCCACCACCACTCTGAACCTGGCGGGCAAGGTAAAGGCCAAACAGAGCTATATGTTCGTCACCCGGGACTCGACCTTGGCATAGAGCAGCTTGGTCAGGGCAGCGACGGCGGGAGCCACAGCAGCGCGATTGTACTGGGTGGCCTGATTGTTGAAATCCGGCTTGAAATTCATCGTGGCATTGGCCTCGAATATCACCAGCTTGCCGTCCGGGTCGACATAGGCATCGAGACCGAAATACTCCAGCCCGATGCGGCGGCGGATCTCGTGTAGGGCGACCTGGGTTATCGGATTCAGTGCCTCAAACTGACCCTCCAGCATGGCCCGGCCTTCATCCAGAAGGTCGTCACGGCTGACCATCAGACCTCGCGAGGTCCGGCCGTGGATGTTCCATTCGTCCGAGACCAGATGCTGGCGCACCACCACATCCTCGCCGATGAAGAAGAACCGGGTCTTGCGATAGAGGCCGTCATCCCGTCGGATATCCACGAATTCTGTCAGGTAGTACTCGTTTCGTCGGTCACCGAAGATGCGGGCCATGTCGTTGGGTGACTTCACCACTCCGATATACTGGCCATTGTGGGTGCCCGAATAGCGCAGGATCCCTGGCCAGCGGAAATCGGCCTCATTGGTCTGGCGGATCACCCGATCCAGGTTCGGATTCCGGATCAGCAGGGTGCGGGGCATGGTGACGTTGTCGATGCCGGCCAGCCGATCGGAAATATGGTGACGCCGGGTCTTCAGGATCTCCTTGGCCGGGTCGATGATGGGCAGGCGATGCTGGTCAGTGAACTTCTGGACAACCTCCAGAACCTGACGGTTCTCGTCGGCATCCGTCACCATGTTCCACAGGATATCGACCCGCGAGACATCCCATCCCCCCGACTTGCGGAAATAGCTGGGGGGCAGGTGAAACCGGCTCCACTTGAAGATCTCGCGGTCACAGAGCTCCAGCAACCGGTTGGCATCATTGGCCCCCGTCAGGTCCGTATTGGCCTTGGGGTCGATGACGATGTCCCGGTCCCGGTCTGTGCCGACGAGATAGCCTATGCGGATCATGGGGTCAGAACCTGTAGCGGGCACCGACCAGGAACTGGCGGCCGGTATGGGTATATTCTTCGGAGTTGCGACGGGTACTGGAAATCCAGCGGTCCTCGAACTGGTCCGTGAGGTTGAGCCCTTCAAAGGTCAGGCTGGTGCGCTCGCCGATCCGGTAGGTGGCCGCGACGTCAACGTTCAGGGTCTCGTTCTTGCCCCGGGCATCGTTGCCGTTCCCGCCTGGCACGGCGGTGATGTAGCCATCCCGATAGGCCAAGGAGACCCGGGCACTGGTCTTCACCCCCTCATAATAGAGGGTCCCATTCCATGAGATGGGCGAAAGGCCGGCCAGGGCCATGGTCGTTGTCGACGGCGGACGCGTCCCGGAATCAGTGATGTAGGTGACCTCGGAATCCACCCAGGTGAAGTTCACCAGTCCCCCAAACCGGTCGAAGGGTGCCGGCAGGAAGCGGAAGGGCGCCTGGAGGGCGACCTCATACCCCTTCAGCGCCCCGCCATCGGTGTTCAGCAGCTGGGTCACGAGGAAGATGGTGTCGGCATCATTGCCATTGGACAAAAGGCTGGTCGGCAGACCGGTGGAGCGGAAGGGCACCGTGGTGGCCGAGCTCTGGATGTAGGACTGAAGGTCCTTGTAGAAGGCGCTGACCGAGACCTGAACCTCGGGGGCCGGATACCATTCCAGGCTGAGATCATAGGTCTTGCCCCGGATCGGATCGAGCAGGGGATTGCCGATGGTCAATGTCTTGGCCGTATTGGACAAGGACCCGCCCGGCGTCAGGAAGGGCAGTTGGGGCCGAGACATCACCTTGGCCGCGGCCATGCGCACCAGAAGGTCAGGCCGCGGTTCAAGGACCAGGTTGAGGGCCGGCAGCAGGTCGTCATACTTCCGCGTCACCGAGACATAGCTGGTGCCGACAAAGCCCCTGGCCTCACTGGTGGTATTGGTCTGGCGCAGGCCGACATTGCCGCGAAGGGGGATGTCGAACAGGCGGGTATTGAAGTCGGCCTGTAGATAGACCCCGCTGTCCTGCTCGCTGACGTCGCGATTGGCTGAACGCTGGTTGTCCGTGCTGAGCCGGAAGTCACCGAAGCTGTTGATACAGTTGCAGTTGATGTCCAACAGACTGGCCAGGCGCTGGACATCGGGGGCCAGCCAGGTGCGCGGAGTGCCGGCAGGCATACCCAGGCCAGAGCCGAAATCCGTGACCAGATGGCTGACGCTCTCCAAGCTGATCCCGGGCAGGGCTACGGCCCCGTCCACGATGCCGCCAATGGTGTTGCGGCGCCACTCAGCGGTGACGAACCGATAGTCCTTGTAGGCCCCCCCGACCTTGAGGGTCAGATCGTCATTGACCTCCCAGACCAGATCCAGGCCAGCCGACTTGAACCGGTTCAGGGTCTTGTTGGGGCGCATCCGGATGAGCGAGGCATCCCCCACGGTCTGGGTCGGACTGAAGGACCAGTTGGCAGGGTTGGCGACGTCAAACCCATAGGACAGGAGCGGCAGCTTCTGGCTGGCCGAGAAGTCATAGACATAGTTGTCAGTGTCATAGCGATCGAAGGTCGCCGTGGTCTGGACCGGATTGTCCTGGATGGACCGGGACTGAGCGATCCGGGCGTGCAGGGTCAGACGGTCACCGAAGTTCTGGTCGAGGTTCAGGCTGAGCTGGCTGAACTCGCTGGTCAGGACATCGAAGCGGTCCTCGCTTCGGGCATCCATGTCATCAAAGGTCGCCTTGACCAGCTGGTTCTGGCTGTCGAACACCGGATCGCGGACATCCACCGCCGCAGCCCCGCGGCTGCCCCGGGTGAGAGAGATGACCTCCAGATAGTTCTCGTGCCGGGTCCCGTCGACCAGGGCGAACATCCCGTCCAGGGTCAGTTTGGTATCGTCAGTGGGGGCGAACTGGATGGAGCTGGTGGCCCCGTATCTCTGCCAGTCATAGGACAGCCGGCCATAGCGTGGCAGACGCGCATGCCAGGCGGAATTGACGGCACTATAGACCCCCGCCGGACTATTGCAGGGCCCGGGCGTCTGGAAACAGCCCGCCGAATTGGTAGGCACGGCCGGGCTTTCCCAGCGGCCGCTGGAGGAGCCTTCCTCGTCAATCCGCCGGGCGCTGTAGGCCAGGGAAATCAAGGCCCCGAGCTTTCCGTCCATCCAGCTATTGGAGGCGAGCACCGTGGCCCGGGGATCCCAGGCCTTTGAAAGGTCGTTATAGCCATACTGGACACTGGCCGCGAGGTTCGGACCCGGGTGATCCAGTGGGCGCGGCGTATTCAGATCGATGGTGGCGCCGAGGGAGCCCTCTTCAAGCTCCGCAGACTGTGATTTCCGCACCGAGACATTGTCGAACAGGTCAGAGGCAAAGACCTGGAAATCGAAGCCACGGCCACGATTGGCACCGCCGGAACCATCCTTGCCGCCGGTCGTCGCCAGGGCTTCGAACCCGTTCAGGCGAACTCGGCTAAAGTCACCGGACAGGCCGCGCACGGTGATGGAACGCCCCTCGCCCCCGTCGCGATCAATGGCCACACCGGGAACCCGCTGCAGGGCCTCGGCCAGGTTCAGATCCGGAAAATCAGCGAAGTCCTCGGCCTTGATCACGTCGATCAGGGTGTTGTCCGCCCGCTTGCTCTCAAGGGCGCTGGCCAGGCTGGCGCGGAAACCGACAACCTGAACCTCGTCCAGCTCCACCGACTGAGCATAGGCCGGAGTCACAAGAGCTGTTCCCGAGAATAGCAGGGCGATCCACGCCAATTTCTTGATTTGCAAAGCAGAACCCCGAATCTTCGCTCAATAGGGAGCTCTCACGGCCCCTGTATTAACCTTACCCGGAACGGGGAGTGGGCCACAACCGCTACGCACCCGCTTGACCCGCAGGCCCCGGCTCCCTAGCTCTGGCGGTAAGCAATTTCCGGGAAGACCTGCCATGACCGACGCTGCCAACCCCGTTCACGACCTGATCGCCCGCACGGTGTCTGAAAATCCCGTGGTGGTTTTCATGAAAGGCGAGCCTGACGCACCCCGCTGCGGGTTCTCCTCTCTCGTGGTTCAGGTCCTGGATCATCTGGGGGCCGACTTTGTCGGGGTTGATGTCCTGGCGGACGACGCCCTGCGTGATGGCATCAAGACCTTCACCGACTGGCCCACCATCCCGCAGCTCTATGTGAAGGGCGAATTTGTCGGCGGGGCCGACATCGTCCGCGAGATGTTCCAGTCGGGCGAACTGAAGGGCCTTCTGACCGAACAGGGTCTGCTCACCGCGTGAGCCGACTGCTTGAGCCTCCTGAGGGGCAGCAGGTCTATTCCCGGACCTTTACCCCCGTGGCCTCGGACATCGACGCCAACGGGCATGTGAACAACATTGTCTACCTGTCCTGGATCCAGGACATGGCGACGTCCCACTGGGCCCTGCGCCAACCGCCGGAGGACCAGGACCGCTGGGCCTGGATCGTTCTGCGCCACGAGGTGGACTATCGCCGCGCCCTGCTGCCGGGGGAGACAGCCACGGCCCGGACCTGGGTCGCGGCCCAGCCTGACGGCCCACGCTTTGACCGCTTTGTGCGGATTGATGGGCCTGACGGAGCCATGTGTGCACAGGCGCGGACCGAATGGTGCCTGATCGATGCCGTGAGCCGTCGGCCGAAACGTGTGCCCGCAGAAATCGTCGCCCGCTTCCTCTAGGGCCCCGCCATCAGGGGATTGAGCAAGAAGACTGCCGAGGGGCGGCTCAAGCCAAGTTCGCCATAGCTGAAAGTCAGTTCGGTCGAACCGCGGGCGATTGACCTGCAGGGATCCACGACCTTGCGGCCAAAGGCCAGGGACGTGGCCTCACCCTTGCGCTCGACGAAGAAGGCGAAGTCTTCTTTGCGCGTACAACCGTTGGAGGCCACCCTGATCGTCACCCCCCGATGATCGGCCTGGGCCAGATAGAGTGGCTCCAGCTCAGCCAGGGCCGAGCCCTGCGGGGCCAGGATGACCGGCACGGTGGCACAGCCCGAGACCAGGAGCGAAAGACCCGCAGCGATCAGAAAGCGCCGATTCATCTGAGCATACCGCCACAGCTTGAAGCCTCTGGCGAGGGGGCCAAAACAAAAGGCCCCGGATCGCTCCGGGGCCTCTCGCAGATCTTCGATACCGAAAAAATCAGGACGAATAGAATTCGACCACGAGGTTCGGTTCCATCTTCACCGGATAGGGCACTTCGGCCAGCTCGGGCGCGCGGATGAACTTGGCGGACATCGCCTTGGCGTCGACCTCGATATAGTCCGGGGTGTCGCGCTCGCCGGACTGGAGGGCTTCCAGGACCAGGGCCATGTTCTTCGAACGCTCGCGCACGGTGACAACGTCACCCGGCGAAACGCGATAGGAGGCGATGTTGACGCGCTTGCCGTTCACCTGGACGTGGCCATGGTTCACGAACTGGCGTGCGGCGAAAACGGTGGGCACGAACTTGGCGCGATAGACGATGGCGTCCAGGCGGCTTTCCAGCAGGGCGATCAGGTTTTCCGAGGTGTTACCCTTGCGGCGATCGGCTTCCTCATAGGTGCGGACAAACTGCTTTTCGGTCAGGTTGCCGTAATAGCCCTTCAGCTTCTGCTTGGCGCGGAGCTGCAGGCCAAAGTCGGAGACCTTGGACTTACGACGCTGGCCGTGCTGGCCGGGGCCGTAGGCGCGGTTATTGATGGGGGACTTCGGGCGACCCCAGATGTTTTCGCCCATCCGCCGGTCGATCTTGTACTTCGCCGAGTGACGCTTCGACATAAGTCGTCTCTTTCATTCTTGACCCGGGCCGGCCTCCCCGAGAATGGGAAGGCGATCTCAACGGCGGTCCGCAGGTCTCCCGTCATAGGTTTCCTCGCCCCCGGGCAAGCCCGGCGACTGGAAGGGGCGCTGTATGATGTCTGGCCCCTCCAGAGTCAAGTCTCGCCCCGGATCAGACCTCTTTCAGGGCCGGAACCCGGTAGGCTCCTGTCAGAAGCTCGGTGCGGGGCAGATAGGCCCGCAGGAACAGGGCAAAGGGACCCGCCGGTGCCGGCAGCCAGTTGGTTTCCCGCTCCAGACCGGGAGAGGCATTGCCGATCCAGATGTCGAGGGAGCCATCCTCATTGTGGGTCAGGCCCGCTGTGCGATCGCCAATGGCATAGCGATTGAGCGGATTGTCCGTGAAATAGAACTGACCCTCCGGCGTGGCTTCATAGAGGCTGAGGGACCAGAAGGAATTGACCGGCAGGTGGGCATCCGCCGGGAAGTGAAGGCACCAGGCCTTGAGCCCGTCATAGAGTCCGCCCGGCATCGGACCGGTGGCGCGCATGTACATGGCCTCGGCCGGCGGCAGGGCTGCCAGACCGGTCAGGGCCACAGAGGCGCGATAGTCATAGTCCTGGTCGAAATCCCCCAGGGTCGAGGGCGGATAGCTCCAGCCATCCACCACCGCGCCGCCACCGCCCAGACCCCCACGGCGGGACTGTTTGCGGGCCAGCTCGATCCCGGCCTCGATGGCGGCAACCTCGGCCTCGTCGAACCGGGTGGGATCGAAGTCATCAAGGCCCAACGGGGCCATGACCTTCAGGATCGCTCCGTCCATGACCGAGGGCGGGTTCATCTTCATCAGG
>CAIYZB010000186.1 GCA_903930545.1 uncultured Alphaproteobacteria bacterium | reverse complement strand
CGGCAAACGAAGGGCCGGCCGAGCCTGCACCGGCGGGTGTCGGCATGGCCTCCTCCATACCCGTGGCCCACACCCGGCCCGGGGGCTATGGAAAGGCGTTTCCCGCCCCCGTCCTGTCCGGTTGCACAGAGCCCCTTGCTCCGGGGGCACCAGACCTGCGGGGAATCTGGAAGACTCTCAAGGCGGAGCGGGGCGGCAAGCCGGCAGCCCCTGACGATCCGCTCTGGACCTATGTCGAGCGGATCGAGCAATGCGGTAACCGCATCGTCGACATGGGCGGTGGCACCATTGCCGATGCCCGGGCCGATGGCACCCTTGCCAACGGGGTCCACGATGTCTCGGCCTTTGGCTTCAAGAAGCCCATCCACGTCATTGCGAGCTTCGAGGACGGGGTCTTCGTCCTCAGGCCTGTGCTGTTCCCGAAGCTGCCCGTCACCCTGCCAGGGCTCAAGGTCACCCGCCGTCTGGACCCTGAGGGCCACATGATCTGGACCCGCCCGGATAGGGGCGGAATCAGGGTCATTCTCCAGAGGATCGGTGGACCCAACGATCCCTATACCCGGTCCTAGGAGGCCAAGGTGACCCGCACCGCCCGATGCTGCTGTGGAGACTGTCGCATCGAGGTCCGCGGAGCGCCGGTGATGAACGGCATCTGCCATTGCGATAACTGCCGCAGGCGGACCGGATCGGTCTTTGGCTGGTCTGCCTATTTTGCAGACGATCAGGTTATGGCGCGCTCCGGCGAGGTCCGAACCTTTGCCATCCGCGAGGAGCAGGTCCGATCCTTCTGCGCGCGATGTGGCACAACCCTTTTCTGGACCTCGAGCTTTATGCCGGGAACCCTGGGGATCGCAGGCGGGGCCTTTGTCGATCCCCCCCCTGCCGGAACCGGACTTCACGGTTCTTTATGACAACCGCCTCGCCTGGGTGACCCTGCCCGATCACTGGCCGGGGGTGTCCGGCGGCGGGTGAGGTCAGACTGATTTGCCGTCTCCCCGTTGAAAGCCAACCCCAGGGGCCCCACATTCGGTCTGTCCCTGGGGTCAGGCCAGTTTCGGGTGAGCCCGGGGAGAGTCGCTTTTCGTGCGAGGGCTCGCAAATGAACAGGTCGATACTCTTCGACTCCCCCTTCCTGCTCGGCTTCGAGCATACCCGTGGACAGATCGAGCGGGCGGCCAAGACCGCCGCCGAGAGCTATCCGCCCTATAATGTCGAGGATCGTGGCGAGGGCGCTCTGCGGATCACCCTGGCTGTGGCCGGTTTTACCCCCGACAGCCTGCAGATCACCCTGGAGGATCGTCAGCTGACTGTGGCGGGCAAGCGCGAGGATGCAACGCGGGCGGAGGATGCCTTTCTGCACCGGGGGATCGCCTCCCGGGGTTTCATCCGCACCTTCATCCTTGCCGATGGTATGGTGGTGGAAGGCGCTCTGCTGGAACACGGACTGCTGCACATCGATGTTGCCCGGCCAGAGCCGGCGCGTCTGGTGCAGAGAATTCCCATTCGATCCGCCGGGGCCTGAGCCCCGCTGGTTTTCCTGAAATCTGGAGGTGGTCCTATGACGCCTGTTCTGACGACTGAAGCCTTTGCCGAGCTGGGGAATCCCCAGGTGGTCTATGTGCGACCCATCACAGGGGCCGAGATCCTGGCCTCAACCCCGGCCGCGCGCATCCATGCCGATATCACCCTCAAGCCCGACCAGGTTCTCTATGCCGTCCACAGGGCCGACGGGGAGCGCCTGGCGGTCATGACCGATCGTGATGCCGCCGTTGCTGCGGCCCTGGCCCACGAGCTGGCACCGGTCTCCGTCCACTGACGATGTGACAGACCCTGGCGGGGAAATCCCCGTCAGGCCGCACTGGTCCAGAGATCCTGAACCAGGAGAACGTGGATTGCGTCTGGCGTCAGGGCCTTGCGCAGCTGGTCGCGCAGGCTTTCCTGCCGCAGAAGCCTCGAGACCCTGGCCAGGGCGCGCAAATGCTCCGCCCCCGCCTTTTCCGGCGCGAAGAGGGCAAAGATCAGATCTACTGGCTGTTCATCGATGGACTCAAAGGCCACGGGGGTCTCAAGACGCAGGAAGACACCGCGAATACGGTCAATGCCCTCAAGCCGGGCATGGGGGGCCGCAACCCCGTGACCTACCCCGGTGGAGCCTTGATCCTCACGCTCCAGCAGACAGTCCAGGACATAGGAGGCCTGGAGGCCGAACTGCCGCGCGGCAATCTCGGCCACCGCCGCCAGAACCTGACGCTTGCCCGTCGCACTGGCCCGCGCAGCAATGGCACCGCGCTCCAGAATGTCGCCGATCTGCATGACTGTCGAAACGCCTAAACAAACTCTGGGGTCCTGGCCGTCCATGGGCCAGGCGAGGCGGGCCTAGTGGCCCGATCCGTTTGGCGTCCCGGTGCGTTCAGGGTCGATCCAGCCGATATTTCCATCCGGCCGGCGATACACCACGGACAAGCCTCCGTGAGCGGCGTTCCTAAACACGATTGTTGGAGATTCAGTCAAGTCCAGTTCCATGACCGCCATGGAAACAGTCATTTCCCGAATCACGTGCTCGGTCTCGGCAATGACCATTGCCGACGGCAGATTATGGGCCTGGTGGGCGGAATCATCCTCATCCCAGGCTTCGTCCGTCTCGGTCTCGGGGGCGCGGATGACGAAATAGGAGGCCGTTTCCGCTGCCCGCGCCGTGGCGGCGGGGGAATGGCTTTTCAGCCTTCGCTTGTAGCGGCGGATGCGGGTCTCGATCTTGGCGAGCGCCCCATCAAAGGCCGCGTGGGCGTCAGCCCCAAGGCCATGACTCTGCAGATACTGACCTGAGGCCAGCTTCACCGCACAATCGACACGGAAGGAATGGCCCTCACGGCTGACCACGACCTCGGCATTACCGCCTCGGTCGAAGTATTTGCCTATGGAACCTGCGATTTCGTCGGTGACCCGCTCACGCAGGGCCTCCCCAACGGCGACATGCTTGCCGGACACCTGGACTTGCATAGTCATAAGAACGCGCCTCTCCACAGTCGCTGTCAAGCGGCTCCGAACCGCTCCAGCAGATGATGCAGGCCGAGGCTCACAGCCCCGGCCGTCAGACCCAGGACCACCGCCGAAGCGGTCGCCATGAGATATCCCAGCAGGGCCAGCAGACCATCGCGTTGCGCCAGCGCAAAACCCAGGACCGCAATCGTTGCGGCAGGCAACATATTGCCGAGAGGAATGGGCAGAATAAGGACAAGGGCCAAAAGGGTGCAGACCAGTCCGATCAGCCGGTCACCCACAACACCGAACATGAAGCCCAGACGGGGCCGGGACAGTTGCTCCACCCGCCGCACCCAGGGGAGCAGGCGACCAAAAAGCAGACCGAGCTGGGCCCCTGTCACAGTGCGATCCAGGACCCGGGCGGGCATCCATAGGGACTTGACCCCCAGGGCCAGCTGGGGAGCCAGCAGCAGGACCGGTGCCCCCAGCAGGGTCGTGGACCCCGGAGGCAGGGGCAGGACATTGGGGATGGCAAATCCGAACAGCAGAGCCGCCAGGGCCCGGCGACCGAACCGCTGGACAATCTGTCGCACACTGATCTCGGCCGCCGGATCTGATGAAAGCTCGGCCAGGATGGCAGAAATCGAGTCCGGATGGGCTCCGGTCGCCGCTTTGACTGGCAGATTCACACTGGGAGGGCGGGTCTAGACCGCCTCCTTGAGCATGCGCCGCCGCTCGACCGAGGACGGGATCCGCATGGCCTCGCGATACTTGGCCACGGTGCGCCGGGCGATATCGACCCCGGTTTCCTTCAGGATCTCGACGATCCGGTCGTCGGAATGAACATCGATCTCGGTGTTTTCCGCATCGATCAGCTGGCGAATCCGGTGGCGGACGCTCTCCGAGGAATGGGCCTCCCCGCCGCCGGTTGAAGCAATGCCCGAGGTGAAGAAAAATTTCAGCTCGAACAGCCCCCGGGGGGTGGCGATGTACTTGTTGGAGGTCACCCGGCTGACCGTGGATTCGTGCATGCCGATGGCATCGGCCACCGTCTTCAGGTTCAGGGGTCGCAGGTGCTCGACGCCGAAGGCCAGGAAGCCGTCCTGCTGGCGCACGATTTCCGAGGCGACCTTGAGGATGGTCTTGGCTCTCTGGTCCAGACTCTTGACCAGCCAGTTGGCGCTGGTCAGGCAGTCGGACACAAAGACCTTTTCCTGCTCGGTCCGTGCGGCACCCGCAACCCGGGCGTGATAGCGCTGATCCACCAGAAGACGTGGCAGGGTGTCGGTATTGAGCTCGACATTCCACATCCCGCCCAGGCCCTCGCGGACATAGACATCCGGCGTGACAGGCTGGGAAGGTTCACCGCCAAAGGAGGCCCCCGGCCGCGGGGTCAGGGCCCGCAGCTCGGCGATCATCTCTTTCAGGTCTTCGTCGTCCACCCCACAGGCCCGGCGCAGGCCCGGCATGTCGCGCTTGGCAAGGAGATCAAGATTGTCCAGCAGGGCCAGCATGGCCGGATCGCAGCGATTGCGATCCTTCAGCTGGATCATCAGGCATTCGCGCACATCCCGGGCAAAGACCCCAACGGGCTCGAAGCCCTGGAGCATGCGCAGCACGTCTTCCAGGAAGGTCAGGTCACAGCCCAGACGCTCGGCGGTCTCCGACAGGTCGCAGCGCAGATAGCCGCCCTCGTCCACCGAATCGATCAGGACCGTTGCGGCCGCGGCCTCCGGCCCGACAAAGCCGGCGGCGGCAAGCTGGTCATGGAGATGGTCTGACAGGCTCTTTTCGCGCGACAGGCGGGATTCCATGTCCTCCCCGTCCTCAAAGCCACTACCGCCATTGCCTGCGCGGCTCCAGTCAATGGCCCCGCCGGCCTGACCGGCCTCTGCCGAATCGCCCGTCGCCCGTTCTCCGGGGGAGGACTCGGCATCATGGGACATGTCCATCTGGGCCTCGGCGGCCCCGTCGGGGATCTGGTCGGAGGCAAAGTCTTCTGACTCACGGGCCGCGACCTCGGGCTCGGCCTCATTGTCGCGATCGTCCCGTTGAAGCAGGGGGTTACGCTCAAGCTCACCGTCAACATAGGCCTCCAGCTCAAGGTTGGAGAGCTGCAGCAGCTTGATCGCCTGCTGCAGCTGAGGGGTGATGACCAACCCCTGCCCCTGACGAAGCTCTAAACGCGCACCGAGCGCCAAATCCGCCTCCTGGCCTGAAACTTGCGTCCCAAGCTAGGCGAGGCATTCCCACCGATTAGTTAACTGCGGTGGAGGAATTCATTTTGTTGCCTCAGCTCTCGGCGGCAGGGCGGAAATAAAGGCCTTGAGATCAGCCGCAGACTGGTCGGGAACCTCTTCCATGGGGATATGGCCGACATTGGAATAGACGATCAGCTTGGCCCCCGGGATGGCACCGGCAAGGGCGCGGCCGGCCTCGATGGGGATCAGGGCATCGGCATCCCCGTGCATGACCAGGGTCGGGGTCTTGATGGCCTTGAAGGTCTCAGGCGTGATCGGGGTGCGGGACTGGTTCTGCATGGACAGGATCATTTCCCGGCGGCCGGGGGCAAGCGCCATGCCGACATAGCGATCCAGGACCTCAGGGGTCACAAGCGCCTCGTTGTGATAGGCCTTTTTCAGGCCCGGCTCGGCCACGGGCTTGGGATTGACCCGGCGCAGGATGAACTGGCCCACGGGATTGCGCAGCATCTTGAAGACAAAAGGGCCGCCCTCACGGGCCTTTCCGGTCTCGGGCGGGGGCAGGCCCACCGAGTCCACCAGGACCAGCCCGTCGAGGCGCTCAGGGTGTTTCAGGGCATAGTTCCAGCTGACCCCGCCCCCCATGGAGTTGCCGGCCAGGACGAAATGGCTGACCCCCAGTTTCTGGGTGACGCTCTCGACAATGGCCGACTGGGCATCCTGGCTGACCACGTAGCCCTCGGGCACCTGGGTCAGGCCATGGGCGGCGAGATCGAGGCTGATGACCCGATAGTCCGGTGCCAGCCGCTTTACCCAGGGTTCCCAGGTGTGGAGGGAGGCGGAAAAGCCGTGGACCAGGACAATGGCCTCGCCATCAGCCTTGCCCTCGTCGCGGTAGTGCACCCGCTCACCGGTGGGCAGGACCATGAATTTCGACTGGGGATTGGCATATTTCCCCTCAAGGGTCGCAAAGGGGATGTCCTTGGCACAGGCCGTGAGGCCGAGGCTGAGGAGCAGGGTGACGATCAGTCCGGCGCGTTTCATTTGAAATCCTAAAGTCCGAGGCGCTCGAACTGGGCAGCCGGGGCCTCCAGTTCAAGAAGGGCGGCCTTGAGCTGGGCGGCCAGCTGGGCCTCCAGCTCGGTTCCGGCGAGATTATTGACCTCGTCGGGGTCGTTTTCGAGATCGAAGAGGTAGTTTCCCGTGAACTTGGTCCGGGCCCAGAAGGGGATGGGATCACCGGCCACAAAGGGCTGATGGATCACGGGCACCTTCGATCCCGGCATCCGGTCCAGGAAGGCCCGGTCATCGGGCAGGGGCATGGCGATATGCTTGTCCACCACATGGGTCGGCATGGTGGACCAGCGGTTGGACATCATGGACAGGGGTGAATTGGCCCCCGAGGGCGCGCGGGCATATTTGTGGGTCTTCGTCACCAGATGGACCTCGCGGCCCCAGACCCCGGTCACCAGCCAGTCACGCACCTTGTCCGCGGTGCCATTGATCAGGGGCATGAGAGAGCGGCCATGGGTCCTCTGCCGCGGGGTGATCCCATAGAGATCGGTCAGGGTGGCAAAGATATCGATATTGGTGGTCAGGGCATCGCAAGCCCCCGGCGCGACGCCGGGTGATCGGATCATCAGGGGGATCTGGCCAAGGGTATTGTAGATCGGCACACCGGGTTTGCCCCAGATATCCTTCTCCCCCAGATAGTGGCCGTGGTCCGTGGTGATGATCACCATGGTGTCGTCATTCAGCCCGTTGCGCTCGATGGCAGCCAGGACCTTGCCCAGCCAGTGATCGATCATGGACAGCTTGCCGCCATAGGAGGCGCGCAGCTGCCTGGCCTCCCGCTCGGTCATGATCCCCTTTTCGATGGCGCCTTGCATATAGGGCGGCCAGATCAGGTTGGGGCCTTCCCATTCGGGATCATATTTCGAGGCCCAGGGTTCGGGGGTGTCGAAGGGTTCGTGGGGATCGAACTCGTCGATGAACAGGAAGAAGCGGTCGTGATGACCAGCATTCTCGTCGATCCAGCGTTCGGCCGCGGCCATGGTCTTGGGGCCCGGGAAATCCGCCTCGCTACGGAACCAGCCGCGGCTGTCCTCATAGGGCATGTGGCCGCGGCCGAACTTCTGGGGCGTGCCGGCCCAGCTGGGGTCGGGCCGGGTCTTCCAGGCATCCCCCTCATGGCCCCGCTCATAGGCCCAGGCCATGAAGTCGGTGTGATAGTTCTCGCCCCCGGACTCAAACAGGTGCGGGTGGTCAGAGATCAGCTGGGTCACCACCCCGAGCTTGTGCAGATTGTAGGAGATGGCGTCTTCCCACAGCTCAACCGAACCCCATGGCCGCCACAGAAAGTCCAGGGCTCCGCAGAGGATGTCGTGGCGGGCCGGCATACAGGGCAGGGAACCCGTGAAATGCCGGTCAAACCGTAGCGCCGTTGTGGCGAAGGCATCGAGATTGGGGGTTTCGAACTCGGTGCCGCCATAGGCCCCGAGCATGTGGCGGTTCAGACTGTCCAGCAGGATCACGACGACATTCTTGGGGGTCGTGGTCATGTGCTAGCCCCTCCCAGGGCGGATCAGCCGAAACGGTCTCCCAGATAGACCCGTCGAACCTCGGGGTCGTCAACGATCTCGTCGGGTGAACCTTCGAAAAGAACTTCCCCGGCATGGATGATCGAGGCCCTGTCGATGATGCCCAGGGTCTCGCGCACATTGTGGTCGGTGATCAGGATGCCGATCCCGCGCCCCTTCAGATAGCCGATGACTTCACGGATATCGGCAATGGCCAGGGGATCGATCCCGGCAAAGGGTTCGTCCAGCAGCATGAAGCTGGGTTCCGAGGCCAGGGCCCGGGCGATTTCCACCCGACGCCGCTCGCCGCCCGACAGGGATACCGCCGGGGAGTCGCGCAGATGCTCGATATGCAGTTCTTCCAGAAGCTGGGTGACCGTGGCGCGGACCTTGGCCGGGTCGCGTTCGCGCAGCTCGACCACCGCCTGGACGTTCTCGCTCACGCTCATGCCCCGGAAGATCGAGGTTTCCTGGGGCAGATAGCCCAGACCCATCCGGGCCCGCTGGTACATGGGCTGGGCGGTGATGTTCTCGCCGTCCAGATAGATGGCCCCGTGATCGGCGGGGATCAGGCCGGTGATCATGTAGAAACAGGTGGTCTTGCCGGCCCCGTTGGGACCCAGCAGACCGACGACCTCGCCCCGCGCCAGACGCAGGGTGACAGCCTTGACCACGGTGCGGCCGCGGAAGGACTTGCCGATATTGTCCACCACCAGTCCGGCACCGGACAGGCTCGGCAGGGATTCAAAGGTCTCGTCGGACAAGATCGGCCCTAGCGCGGGGTGCTGGCGGGAGCGGCAGGGGTCTGGCTGGGATAGAAGACCCCACGAACCCGGCCGGGCTTGTTGCGCCCCTTGACCCCGGTCTGGACCGTGGCATCACCCGTGGAGATCTTCACAACGATGGTCTCGCCGCGCAGGACGTTCTTGCCCTGAACCATGACCACATTGCCCGACAGGGTGATGGTATCCGCCGCCGCATCATAGATGGCGGAGTCCCCGTGCAGCCGCTGCAGGGGGGTGGCGTAATAGACATTGCCGACGGCTTCCATGCGCACCAGGTCCCCACAGGCGCCGCCGGTGGCTCCGGGGCGGGCGGTCGGCTTGACCTGCATATAGCTCTTCAGGACATTGGCCCTCAGACGGGCAGTATCCTGCATGGCCTCGGCAGAGCCGGAATAGATGGCCAGGCACTGAGCATTGACCACTTCAAGGCTGTCGGCGGTCACATCCACCGGTGCCTTGGAGTTCTGGGCCAACTGGGCCGCGGCAGGACTGGCCGCCGCCAGGGTCAGGACGCCGAGGGCTATCCCCCACCGATTCAACATAGCCAGCCTTTCAATCTTGGTTCGCCGGATTTCGATCTAGTTGGCGTTGAGCCGCGTGCGCACGCCGCCCTTGAACACCAGTCGATCACCCTTGTCGTACACGCCATAGGACTTTGCGATGATTTCTCCAAGCGATCCACCACCGCTGATCTGTCCCTGACCTTCAAGTTCGCCTGTGGCGGTGTTGAAAACCGAGGTGGCCGTCTCGAAGTTCAGGTCTCCGCCATTGAGCTTTACGCCGCCCTTCAGGTTCAGGACGCGGCGATCCTCGCGATAGATGCCGGACTGGGCCGAGATGCGGGTTGGATGGGCCCCCTCCTCGTCCAGGATCAGCATGGGGGTGTCCAGCATGACCTTCTGATAGTCAGCCGGGTCGCGCACGGCGGACTTTGCGGTGAGGACAAAGGCCCGGCCCTTGTCGTCTCGGCCGACAAAGCGCGGATTGACCAGCTGGATCGGGGTATCGGCATCGGCCACCTGGGCCTTGCGGCCAGCCAGGGTCGTCTGAACGATGAAGCCGAGCATGACCAGAAGGATCACAGCCGCCAGGGCCGGAAAGACGATCCGCAGCCTCCGGATCAGGCGCGAATGCTCTCTCCACCGGGTCAGGGCGTCAGGCGGGCTGTGGGAGGCTTCGGCGACCGAGGCCATGGCGGCCTCAACTATGGGAGAAGATATCGACCTCTTCCCAGCCGCGGACATCCAGCAGGGCGCGGTGGGGCAGGAAGTCGAAACAGGCACGGGCCAGACTGTCGCGGCCCTCGCGCACCAGCATCTCGTCGAGACGAAGGCGCAGGGCATGGAGATGCAGGACGTCGGATGCGGCATAGGCCAGCTGATCGGCCGAGAGCTTTGCAGCCCCCCAGTCTGAGCTCTGCTGGGCCTTGGACATGTCCACACCCAGAAGCTCGCGGGAGACATCCTTCAGGCCGTGGCGGTCGGTATAGGTCCGGGCCAGCTTGGAGGCGATCTTGGTGCAATAGACCGGAGCCGTCACCACACCCAGGTGCAGATAGAACATGGCAATGTCGAACCGGCCGAAGTGGAAGATCTTCACCACATCGGGATTGGTCAGCAGGGCCTTGAGGTTCGGGGCGTCATAATCGCCCCGGTTCAGCTGAACCAGATGGGCATCGCCCTTGCCGTCCGAGATCTGGACGACGCAGAGGGGATCGCGCCCGAGACGCAGACCCATGGTCTCCGAATCGATCGCCACGCTATCGGCCCCCGCGAAGAGGCCGGCGGGCAGATCACCGATATGAAGATGGTTAGCCAAGTCGCGACGCTCCGGCGCTGTGTTTGCCCCTCCATATATAGAGGGGGATGGTGCCCAGGAAAGGACTCGAACCTTCACGGCCGTTAAGCCACTGGCACCTGAAGCCAGCGCGTCTACCAATTCCGCCACCTGGGCCCGATCCGCCGGATCGCGCGAGGGGCGTTCATTAGGGCAGAGCCTTGCCCGGGTCAACGGGTCTGGACACACAAATGCAAGTCGCATTGCGGCGCACCTCTGCATCGTCTATCCGGACATGCATCAACCCATTCAGTTTCAAGCGGACGCCATGCACGATCTGGTCACGGTTTTCGGTGGTTCCGGCTTTCTCGGAGGCCAGATTGTTCGCGCCCTGGCGCGTCAGGGCCTGAGGGTCAGGGTCGCCGTTCGTCAGCCCCATCTCGCCCATCGCATGCGCCTGCTGGGCGATGTCGGCCAGATCGAGGTGGTCCAGGCCAATCTGCGCAACGAGCGCTCGGTCCAGCGGGCCCTTGAAGGGGCCAGCGCCTGCGTCAATGCCGTGGGCATCCTCTACGAGACCGGCCGCCAGAGGTTCCAGACCGTTCATGCCATGGGGGCCCGCAACCTGGCCCGCATCAGCAAGGCCTGTGGCGTCGCCCGCTTCGTCCAGATCTCGGCCATCGGGGCCGATCTGAAATCGACCTCGAAATATGCCGTCTCCAAGGCCATGGGCGAGGATGCCGTTCGGGAGATCTATCCCGATGCCGTGATCCTGCGGCCCTCGGTGGTGTTCGGGGCCGAGGATGGCTTCTTCAACCTCTTTGCCTCCATGGCCCTGATCAGCCCGGCCCTGCCCCTGATCGGCGGCGGTCACACCCGCTTCCAGCCGGTCTTTGTCGGTGATGTGGCCAAGGCCACGGCCCTGGCGGTCACCGATCCGGATCTGGCGGGCGAGACCTTCGAGCTTGGTGGCCCGGCCACCTACAGCTTCCGCGAGATCCTGGAACTGATCCTGGCCGAGATCGGCCGTCAGCGCTTCCTCATTCCCCTGCCCTTCCCCCTGGCCTCGGTGATCGGCAAGCTGGCAGGCATTCTGGCCCTGACCCCCATCGCCCCGCCCATCACAGAAGATCAGGTGGAGCTGCTGAAGTCAGACAATCTGGCGGACCATGGCCTGCCCGGCCTTGCGGAGCTCGGGATTGTGGCGACGGCCGTGGAGCCCATCATCCCGACCTATCTCTACCGCTATCGCAAGGGTGGCCAGTATGCCGACCAGGCGACGGTCATGGGCGCCTAGGGCCAAGCTCGCGTTGACACCCGCCCGGGATGGCCACAACCATGGCCTCCTCAATCCGGGGACAAGCGGGGGCATGGTGGGGCATTCAAGATCTTCCAGGTGGCGCAGCAGCGTCTGCCTGCTGGCCCTGATGGCTGGCTTCACGCCGGGCCTGGCCCAGGCAGCCAGGGTGCCCAAGGAAGCCGAGATCGCGGCCTATCTGGCCGACAAGCCGCCCCAGACCCAGCCCATGTTCCGCAATGTCCTGATGGAGGGCGAGCGCAACCGGGTGCTCAATCTCAATCGCGCCGGGCTAGCGGCCCTTGAACTGGGCGAGGATGCTGTGGCGGCCAGGGCCTTTGACGAGGCCATAGCCCAGATCCTGGCGGTCTATGCCCACAATCCGGCGGCCGAAAAGGCCCGCTCCAAGTTCGTCAAGGAAGCCGTCAAACCCTTCAAGGGCGAGCCCTATGAGCGGGCCATGGTCTTCTATTATCGCGGCCTGATCTATCTGCGGGCCGGGGATTACGAGAACGCGCGGGCCGCCTTCCAGCAGGCCCAGCTGCAGGACGCCTTTGCCGAGGACCAGATCTACAAGTCCGACTATGCCCTGTTCGAATATCTGGCCGGCTGGTCCAGCCACTGCCTGGGGGATGAGGACAAGGCAGAGGAATTCTATTCCAGGGCCCGGGAGATCCAGCCCCTGTACGACAAGCCCGGTCCGGATGACCGTGTCCTGCTGATCGCGGAACTGGGGGAGGGTCCCCAGAAATGGTCAGACGGCCAGTATGGGGAAAACCTGCGGTTCCGCGGGGTTGCCTATCCTGAGGCAGGGACGACCTTCATGAGCGGGGAAACCGAGGACGGCCTGCTCTATATGGCCCGGTCCTCCCAGGCTGAACGTATTGCGGCCGAGGCGGCCTATGGGGCAAGCCAGGGTGACCTGACCCAGAAACAGTCGGCCGTCAGTTCCGCCAGGGCCATGGCAGAGGCCACGGCCGAAGCGCTCAAGGCCTCGGTGCTTGAGGTATCTGCTGATCCGGCCCCTGTCCCGGGGGCCAAACCCAATGCCAAGGCTGTGGCAGAGGCCAGGGCGGCTGCCCAGCAGGCTGACGCCGAGCGCCTGGCCCTGCAGCGCATCGTGGTCAATTCCATCCAGACCGCCAACCGGGCCGAGCAGGACCTGATCGCGGCCCAGACGGCAGCGGCCGCCGCGACGTCCCGCATGGCGGAGGCCCGCAAGCAGGAGGCGGCAGCCCTGAGTGTCCTGCCGTCCTGGGGCCTGACCCTGCCACCGCCGGACCGGGCCCTGGCCGAGCGTCTTGGCCCCATGCCCGAAATGACCCTGGCCGGGGAGAACCTGCTTTGGCAGGCCTCCACCCGCGGCGGGCGGATGATCGATGCGGTCCTGGCCGGCAAGGCGGCCTTCAAGGAGGGGGCCACCGAGTTCGGCGGCACCATGACCCAGGCCTCCCTCATCGCCGTCCAGTCGGCCAATTCCATGATGATGCAGGCCCAGAACCTGGCCGCCCAGGGCTATAGCGTGGACATGAGCGGGGCCCAGGGCATGGCCTATGCCGGGGCCGCCTTTGCTGCCGTGGGCCTGATCTCGGCCATGGCCGCCTCGGCCGCCAAGCCCCAGGCCGATACCCGATACTGGGACAGTCTGCCCGGGGAGATCCGCTATGCCACCTCCCCCGAACTGGCGGGGGGCTTCAAGGCCATCCTCCAGACCGAGGCCGGGGGTTATTATCGCACCCTGCCCATGACAATTACCCAGGGCGAGAGCGGGACCTGCAAGGTCGGCTGGGTGCGGACCCGCTCGGCCCTCAATGTCCCGGCCCAGGCCCCCAATGCACAGGACCCGCGCAGATGAGGCGACTGACGCTCATGATGGCCGGTCTGGCTCTGGTGGGCGGGACCGGCGCCCAGGCGGCGGACCTGCGGATCTATCAGTCAGCCAATGATTGGTTCGGTCTTGGTAGTGGTGAGGTGACCTGGTCGAGCTTTGTAGCCGATCTGCCGGACGGTGCCCGGAGCTTTGGCAGTTTTCCCGATGCCGAAGGGCTCTATTCGGCGGTCAGGGCCGCGGCACCTGCCAAGCTTAAACGTCTGGGGATCAGCCTCGATCCCGCCTCCGGCTGTCAGGAAGCCCAGACCACCAATGCGGCAGGCACCCTGGGCTGGGCCTTTTCCTGCAGTTTTGCCATCCGGACCGGAGACACTCCGCCCGCCGTGGCCCCTGCCCCGGTCGCCAAGACTGTGGCGGCAAAGCCCGCTGTACAGGTCGTGAAGCCTGCGCCTGCGGCCTTGATGGTTGAGGCCCCGATGGAGGCGGCACCGGTAATTGCCGGCCCCCCCGATCCTGCCGAGGCCCTCAATGCCAAGGTCAAGGCGGACAATGCGGCGGTGGATGCCCGCAATCTGGCTGTCCGCCAGAAGTATGAGGCAGACCAGGCAGCCTTCGAGGCCAAGAAGCGGGACAATGCGGCGAAATATGCCGCCGACCTCGCCGCCCATGACGCCGAGGTCAGGGCCCTGGAGGCCCAGCACGCCCGTGAGATCGCGGACTGGGAGGCCCGTGTCAGGGCCTGCAAGCGCGGCGACACCTCCCAATGCGCGAAATAGGGTGACCTAGTTGAGCGCCAGCCAGATCAGGCCGCCGCCGCCCACGACGATCCGCCACCAGCCATAGGGGGCGAGGCCAAAGCGGTTGATGAAGTCGAGCATGGTGCGCACCACCACCAGGCCGGCCACAAAGCTGACCGCGAAACCCACGGCGATGATGCCGAGATTGTCGGTGGTCAGGACGTCGCGGTTTTCCCAGAAGTCGAGGACGAAGGCCCCGGCCATGGTCGGGATGGCCATGAAGAAGGAAAACTCAGCCGCCGCGCGACGGTCGATGCCCAGCAGCGAGCCGCCGACAATGGTTGCCCCTGAGCGGGAGACGCCAGGGATCATGGCCAGGCACTGGCACAGGCCGATGCCGATGGACCTCTGCCAGGACAGGGCCATGGCATCGGATTCCTTGGGCGGAGGCGTGAAGCGGTCGACAAACAGCAGCAGAATCCCGCCGATCAGCAGGGACCAACAGATCAGGTCCAGGCTCTCGAAGAGGACGGTCTTGATGAAGTCATGGGCCAGGAAGGCCACGGCCATGGACGGAATGATCGAGATCAGGACGCTGAAGGCAAACCACCGCGCCTTGGGGTCGGTGGGCAGGCCGATCAGCACCTTCCAGAGGCGCTGGAAATAGAGGACCACCACCGCCAGGATGGCTCCCAGCTGGATCATGACGCTGAAGGTGTCCCAGAAGCCGTTGGGCAGGCCCAGCAGGGTCTTGGCCAGGAGCAGGTGGCCCGTGGAGGAGACCGGAATGAACTCCGTCAGCCCCTCGACCAGTCCGAGAATGACGGCATAGATCCAGTCCGACATGGCACACCTCCGCAGGAATGGCCCTGATGATGGTCCGGCCCCTGCAAGTAAAGCGCCGATCTCGCCTAGCCCACCTCTACACCCACATAGCGGGCCCGGGGACGGATCAGCTGGCCGCCCTGGACCTGCTCGATGGCGTGGGCGATCCAGCCGGCGCACCGGGCCACGGCAAACAGGGCGAAGGGGGCGTCGGGGGGCAGTTTCAGCCGCTCCGACAGGGCCACCAGGGCAAAGTCGACATTGGGCTGGAGGCCGGTGACAGCGGTCACCGCCAGCCTCAGTTGCTGCATATTGGCCGAGGGTTCGAAATGGGCCAGCAGGGCCTCAGCCCGGGGATCAAGGTCGGGATAGAGGTTGTGGCCAAAGCCCGGCAGGGACCGGTCTTCCTGCAGCCGGGCGGTGATGGCGGCCCGGGGCCCGCTGGCCTCGGCCTCGGCGACGAAGTTGCGCACCGCGCGGGAGGCCCCGCCATGGCGGGGACCTGACAGGGCCGAGAGCCCGGCCAGGGCACTGGCAGACAGGGAGGCCCCCGTCGAGGCCGCCACCCGGGCGGCAAAGGTCGAGGCATTGAGTTCGTGATCGGCCAAAAGGACCAGGGCGCGACGGATCAGATCCGCCTGGGGGCCACCGGGGCCAAGCCCCCAGGCCAGGGCCAGGCGGTTTGAAATGGCGCCCCCGCCGATCTCGCCCGCCACGGCATCAGTGAGCACATCCAGAAGGGTGGCCGCTTCCACAGCCAGGGCCAGGGGATTCCGACCAAGCGCCGGAGGGTCCAGCCCCGCCCGGCTGGCCAGGGCCAGGAAGGCACGGCTGCGCATGTCGGGGGCCTGAGGGATCGGCGGCCGGTCGGTGCGTTTCAGGGCCGCCCCATGACCGCCCCGCAGCAGGCGGGCCACGGCCTCCAGGGTCTCGGTCTGAGCCAGTTCCACCGCATCGCGACCGCGATAGAAGAGCCTGCCCCCTGAAACCGTGGTGATGGCCGAGGCCAGGACCGGCTCGCCCCAGGCAATGGCCCCGGTGGCCACGTCCGAGACCTTGCGGCTGCGGGTCTTGCGGGCGGCAAGGGCAGCGATGTCGGCGGCGCGATAGAGGCTGCGGCGAGGATCGCGGCTGTCCGGTCGGGTCTGGACCCGTCCGCGACTGACATAGGCATAGAGGGTCTGGGCCCTGACCCCCAGCCGCGCCTGGGCTTCCTCTGCCGCGATCCAGTCCATCGTCGATGCCATACATTGATTATATTGATCAAGATTGACGAGACAAGTGGACAGGGAATTATTGCACTGCACAAGAGGAAAGGAATATCCGTCATGTCGGATGGATTGGATGATGTTGTTGCGGCCCACACGGTGCTTTCGGAGGTGGACGGCCAGGCTGGCCGACTGATCATCCGGGGCCATTCCCTGGATGATCTGGCAGGACGCATGAGTTTCGAGGCGGTGACCCGCCTGCTGTGGGACGGGTTCTTTGATGACCTGCCCCAGGATCTGGCCCCCGCCCTGGGAGCCGCCCGTCTGGAGGTCTTTGCCGAGGTTTCGGCCCTGGATTCCGGACTGCTGGACCGCACCCCGGTAGAGGCCATGCGGGCCCTGACCGCCCGCCTCGCCGATGGGGACGAGCTGGAGGTCGCCCTGAAGCTGACCGCAGCCCCGGCCGTCTTTACCGCCGCTGTGGTCCGCGCCCAGGCCGGCGAAGCGCCCGTGCCACCGGACCCGAAGCTCGGCCACGCAGCTGACATCCTGCGCATGCTGCGGGGCAAACCTGCCCCCGAGGCCGAAGCCCAGGCCCTGGACACCTATCTGGTGACGGTGAGCGATCACGGCCTCAATGCCTCGACCTTTGCGGCGAGGGTGATTGCCTCCACCCGCGCAGGCCTGACCTCGGCCGTCCTTGGCGGTATCGGGGCCCTGAAAGGTCCCCTCCATGGCGGCGCCCCCGGCCCCATCATCGAGATGCTGGACGAGATCGGCCAGCCGGAAAATGCCCGGACCTGGATCGAGGCCGCCCTGGCTCGCGGGGACCGGCTGATGGGCTTCGGCCACCGGGTCTACCGGGTTTGCGACCCCCGTGCAGATGCCCTGAAGGGGGCGGTGCGTCGGCTGACGGCGGCCACCCAGACCCGCCCGGGCCGTCTGGCCTTTGCCGAGGCGGTGGAGACCGCAGCCCTGGCGATCCTGAAGGCCCACAAGCCGGGCCGCACCCTGGACACCAATGTCGAGCTCTATACGGCCCTGCTGCTGGAGGCCCTGGACTTCCCCCCCAGCGCCTTCACCTGTGTCTTTGCCATGGGCCGGGTCAGTGGCTGGATTGCCCATGCCCGGGAACAGCTGGCCGGAGGCCGCCTGATCCGGCCCCAGTCGGTCTATGTTGGGCCAATGCCCCGCCAGGCGGCCTGAGGCCCCCTCAGTCACCCATTCGAGTGACAGCTCCCCCTAAGGGGGAGCGATTGGCTCAGTCTAATTCCTCCCCCATTGGGGGAGGGGGACCGCGAAGCGGTGAAGGGGGCCTGGGGCCTTTGCCCCCTCAGTCGGCATTCGCCGACAGCTCCCCCAGAGGGGGAGCAATTGGATTGGG
>CAIYZB010000185.1 GCA_903930545.1 uncultured Alphaproteobacteria bacterium | reverse complement strand
TTGCGCGCTGATATTGAAGCGATAAAAGCTTTAGACGCTGAATTCGCTCAACCTATCCTGCCAACCTCAACAGCTCTTGAAACACACCACAGCGTTCCTGCTATGGACAATGCCATTGAGGAAGAGGTCAGGCGGCCATAGGTGCCGGGCAGGTGAGCTATCAGGCCGCACGCCTGCTGGACCTCGTTTCGAAAGACACAACCCTGAACCTCACCCTCAGGCACCGGGGCCATGACACCTTGGCGCAGATCGCCGCCGATGTCCTGATAAATGCCACGGGCCTTGATACGGCCGCCGGGATCGCCGCCAACCCCCTGCTGACGGCACTTGTCGATCAGGGGCGCGCCCGTCTGGACCCTCTGGCGCTCGGCCTGGATGTCGATCCCCACGGGCGCATCCTTAGGCAGAACGGCCAGCCGGACCCTGGTCTGCACGCCATAGGCCCCCTGACCCTGGGGAGTTTCGGAGACCCGATCGGCGCCATCTATATCGCCATCCAGATTCACCGGTTTCTACCGGCAATCCTGGAGGACCTGTCCGAGCTCACCCGGTGACTGGTTTAGTTTTCGACACAATATTTCACGGTCGCGGTTGAATCTGATTGTTCTGACCTTGCGCCCTTGTAGTCCAGACTGGGGGATGGACTTAGAATGTCTGCGAAATGCCAGAGACTCAGTTGAAGCGGGGCAGGTCACGCCCGGACGCAAGGAGCAGAGCAGGCCTGCAACGCGGGTTGCTGGCTGGCTGCGCCCTGGCGCTTGCCTTGGGTTGGGCCATCTATCCTGCCTTGAGCTACAGCGCTGGCCCGGATGATCCGGCACCGCCAGTTGCTGGCGATCCCTGGCAAGGTCTCAACCGCAAATCCTATGCCCTGGGTCAGGGCCTAGACCACGCTGTGGTAGGCCCTGTCGCCCGGGCCTATCGCAAGATCACCCCGGCCCCGGCCCGTCGTGGGCTGGGCAATGCCGTGCGCAATCTGCGAGAACCCAATACCGCCCTGAACGCCATCTTCCAGGGGCGCCCCAAGGTCGCCCTCAAGGCCACGGTCCGTTTCCTGGCCAATTCGACTGTCGGCGTGCTGGGTCTGTTTGATGTCGCCGCCAAGGCCGGTCTTCAGGCTGAACCCGCGGACCTCGGCCAGACCCTCGGCCGCTTCGGGGTCAAGCCCGGGCCCTATATCTATGTCCCGGTGATCGGGCCCACCAACCTGCGCGACGGCCTTGGCTCTCTTCTCACCCTGGGTCTCGATCCGGTCTCCCAGGTCAGCGGCGGACCTTCCACCGACTTTGCCATGGGCCGAAGCTTTGCCCGCGGCCTGGATGCCCGGGCCGAGGCCGAAGACGCTCTGGCCGCCATCGAGGCAGAGGCCACAGACCCCTATGCCACGGTCCGTTCCGCCTATCTTCAGGTCCGCGAGGCCGCCGTCCGCGCGGCAACCGGTGCCGAAGAAGCCCTGCCCGAGTTTGGCGACCCCACGCCTGAACCCTCAAGTGGCGGTGGCGGTAGCGAAGTCGATCCCGCCGGCACACCCACTGCCCTGCTCTATTGAGGCCATGACCCTGACCGCCCTTTCCCGCCGAACCCTGGTTACGGCCCTCGGCCTGTCCGCCCTTGTCCCGGCCCGCGTCCTGGCCCGGGCCGATCGTGACCTTGCCGCCGAGGCCTTTGTTCAGACCGAGGGCCAGAAGGCCCTGACCGTGGTCAACAATCGCGCCCTGTCGGCCAGCGCCCGGGCCGGTGCATTTCGTCAGATCGTCGACCAGATCGCTGACTTCCGCAGGATCTCCAGCTTCGTCCTTGGCAAATATGCCCGGGTCCTGACCCCGGCCCAGCGCCAGAGGTTCGATGTCGCCTTCAGGACCTATGCCCAGCGCCTGTTCCAGACCCAGATGGCCAGCTTCAAGGGCGACCAGCTCAAGGTGACCGGCTCTGCCGTCCGGGCCCCGGGAGACAGTGTGGTCAATACCCTGGTCACCGGCGACAAGAACGCCGGTCCCCTGGTGGTGTCCTGGCGGGTGCTGGGATCGGGCGCAGCCTTCAAGGTGGTGGATGTCCAGACCCGCGGCGTCTGGCTGGCCATTACCCTGCAGCAGGATTTCGTCTCAACCATCGATAATGCCGGCGGATCGGTGGAAGCCTTGATCCAGAAGCTTGAAAGCGGGGACGGTCGATGAATGCCTGCCCCTTCGGAGCCCTGACCCATGCGGCATAACTGGACAGAAACCCTGGTCGGGGCCGTGGTCCTGCTGGGGGCTGCCGGCTTTCTGGCCTATCTCCTCAGCGTTGGTCAGGTCGTGACCGGCGAGGGACGCTACAAGGTCACGGCCCGGTTCGGTCAGGTGGGCTCCCTCAAGGCCGGCGATGATGTGCGAGTGGCAGGGGTGCGGGTCGGACAGGTTGAAAAGATCAGCCTCGACCCCAAGACCTATTTCGCCATCACGGATCTGGCCCTTGATGCCAATATCGTCCTGCCCTCGGACTCCACCGCCAAGGTGACCAGCGACGGCCTGCTAGGCGGGGCCCTGATCGCCATCGAGCCGGGGGGTTCGGAAACCAATCTGAAGCCCGGTGGCCAGATCGAGAATACCCAAGGGGCGGTGGACCTGTTTGGCCTGATCGGTCAGTTCATCAACAAGCCCTCCCCCGCCCCGGCTCCGGCGACGGACCTGCCCTGACATGGCCAGGGCGGCCCGCCTCAGCCTGATGTCTCCCGTGGCCGGGATCGGTCGCGGGGTCATTGCCCTGACCAATCTGGTCGGTGCCCTGACCCAGTTCACCCTGCGCGCCTTGCTGGCCTGCGTGACCCTTCCCTGGAATACCCGGGAACTGGGCCGGCAGGTCATGGCCATCGGCTTTTATTCCCTGCCAGTGGTGGGCCTGACAGCTGCCTTTACCGGGGCCGCCCTGGCCCTGAACATCTTTACCGGCGGCGGGCGATTCAATGCCGAACAGATCGTGCCCCAGATCGTGGCTCTGGGTGTGACCCGGGAACTCGCTCCGGTCCTCACCGCCCTGATCCTGGCCGGACGGGTCTCGGCCACCATAGCCGCCGAGATCGGTGCCATGCGGGCGACGGAACAGCTGGACGCCATGCGGACCCTGTCCACCGACCCCTTCCGCTATCTTATCGCCCCCCGTCTCCTGGCCGGGGTCATGACCATTCCCCTGCTCACCGGGGTGGCGGACCTGATCGGCATTGCAGGAGGTCTGGCGATCTCGGCCTCGAGCCTGGGCTTCAATCCCGAAATCTATGCCCGCTCTACTGTCGAATTCCTGACCCTGGATGATGTCACCTCAGGCCTGATCAAGGGGGCAGTCTTCGGCTTCATCCTGACCCTGATGGGCTGCTATCACGGCTATCGCTCGGTGGGCGGTGCGGCCGGGGTGGGCCGGGCCGCGACCCAGGCCATGGTCTGGTCCGGGGTCCTGATCTTTGCCAGCGACTATCTGCTGACCCGGCTGTTCACCGCCTCATGAAGGACTGGACCCCAATCCTCCAATGGAAAGGTGTTTCAAAGGCCTTCGGTGACAAGCCGATCCTCAAGGGCCTTGACCTGTGGGCGACTGAGGGCACCTCTCTCGTGATCATGGGTGGATCTGGGGAAGGCAAGTCCGTCACCCTGAAACTGGCCCTGGGCCTCATGAAGCCCGACTCTGGACAGGTGCTTTTCAGGGGCAAGCCCCTCACCGCCGGCCCCTTCGGCACCCAAGCCAAGCTCTACAAACAGTCTGGCGTCCTGTTCCAGGGTGCAGCCCTCCTCGACAGCCTGACCGTCTGGGAAAACGTTGCCTTTCGCCTGCTCAATGCGGACCGCATCGGCCGCAAGCTCGCCCGGCGCCGGGCCATCGAGGCCCTGGATCAGGTCCGGCTTCCCGCCACGGTCGCGGACCTCTATCCCTCGGAACTCTCGGGCGGCATGCTGAAGCGGGTCGGCCTGGCCCGGGCCATTGTGGCCAAGCCGGCCATCCTGTTTCTGGACGAGCCCACCACTGGCCTCGATCCTGTCACCGCTGAGGCCATCAACCTGCTGATCGTCGATCTGGTCCAGGGCATGGGTTGCACGGCCGTGACTATCACCCATGACCTGGTCTCGGCCCGCACCATTGCCGACGAGATCGCCATGCTTGAGGGTGGTCAAGTGGTCTGGGGTGGGCCGGTCACGGCCATGCTGGACTCAGAGCATCCCACGGTTCAGCGGTTTCTCCGCAGTGGCGGTCTCAGCCGACCGGCTCCCCGGAAAGGCTGAAGCCACGATAGCCCTCGGCGGCGACCTCATTGCAGATCTTGCGATAGTGGCCGCCCACATAGGGCATGAAGACCCGGGGTTTGCCCGGGATATTGGCCCCGATGTACCAGCTGTTTGCGGTGGGAAAGAGGGTCTGGTCCGCCGCCTCATTGACGTGCCGGACCCAGTCTTCCTGGGCATCCACCTCGGCGGAAATCCGGGTCTTGCCCTGATTGGCCATCCAGCCCAGGCAGTCGCTGATCCATTCCACATGCTGTTCGCAGGACGAGATCATGTTGGACAGGACGCTGGGGCTGCCCGGTCCGGTGATGGTGAAGAGGTTGGGAAAACCCGCCACCTGCAGACCCAGATAGGATTTCGGCCCCTCGGCCCAGGCGTCTTTCAGGCTACGCGCCCCCTCGCCGCGGATATCGATCCGCAGCAGGGCCCCGGTCATGGCATCAAAGCCCGTGGCAAAGACGATGGCATCAAGGGGATAGGTCTGGTCGGACGTGCGTACACCATCGGGTACCAGGGCCTCGATGGGTGCCTTTCGCAGGTTCACTAGGGTGACATTGTCGCGGTTGAAAGTCTCGTAATAGCCGATGTCCACGCAGATCCGCTTGGCCCCGATGGGGTGATCATCGGGGATCAGGGCCTCGGCGGTTTCAGGGTCCTGAACCACCTCGCGGATCTTCTCGCGCACAAAGTCGGCCGCCGCGTCATTGGCCACCGGATTGGTCAGCAGATCTGCCAGAGCTCCGAGATAGCCAGAGCCCCCGGTGTTCCACAGCTCTTCGAACCTTGCCCTCTGCTGCTCGGCCGTCAGACTGCGGAAGGGACTGCCTCCGGCGATGCCGGCCGTGCCCTCCAGAACCATCTGACGATAGGCTGGATACTGTTCCCAGAAGACCTTGCGGTCTTCCTCGGTCAGGGGGGTATTG
>CAIYZB010000184.1 GCA_903930545.1 uncultured Alphaproteobacteria bacterium | reverse complement strand
TGGCCCAACTGCCGCTCGAGGATGCGGAGTTAACCAATGACTGAGCGCGAAACCGACGAAATCTCGGGCGTTGAAACCACCGGCCACGAGTGGGACGGGATCCGGGAACTGGACAATCCTCTGCCGCGCTGGTGGCTGTGGGTCTTCTATATCTGCATCGCCGTGGCCATTGGCTACTGGGTGCTTTTCCCGGCCTGGCCGGGGCTGACCTCCTATACCACAGGCATTCTTGGTCAGTCCGACCGAGCCTCGGTGGCCCAGGACCTGAAGGGTCTCCAGACCCTTCGCGGAGCTGAGGCTGCCAAGCTCAAGACGGCCAGTCTGGCGGAGATCGAGGCCAATCCTCAACTCCAGGCCTATGCCCTGGCCGTTGGCCAGTCGGTGTTCGGCGACAACTGCGCCACCTGCCACGGCACGGGCGGCACCGGGGGCAAGGGTTATCCCAATCTGCGGGATGATGTCTGGCTCTGGGGCGGGACCCTGGATGATATCCACCACACCTTGAATGTGGGGGTGCGTTCGGAAAACCCGGAGACCCGCTTCTCGCAGATGCCGGCGTTCGGCAAGGACCAGCTCCTGACCGCAGCCGAGATCAGCGATCTGACGGAGTATGTGGTGGCCCTGTCGGGGCGTAAGGCCAATCCCAATGCGGTGGCCCGTGCGACCCCGGTCTACGCGGCCCAGTGCGTGGCCTGCCACGGCGCAGAAGGTAAGGGTGACCCGCTCCAGGGGGCTCCGAACCTGACGGATGCCGACTGGCTCTATGGCTCTACCCGAGCCGACATTACCGGGCAGATCGTCAATGGCCGTGGGGGTGTCATGCCCACCTGGCAGGCGCGTCTGTCTCCGGAAACCATCAAGGCACTGGCGGTCTATATCCACGCCAATGCCGGCGGTCAGTAAGGACCTGGTCCCATGACCGTAGTGATAGACCGAACCAAAACGCTCCCCCCGGAGGCACGCCGTGATGGTTCGGTCTCGGCTGCCGCCCGGGCCCGCTCAAAAAGCGACCCGGGCGGCGGTTTGTATAAGCCGAGAACCCCGATCTACCCCAAGCTGGTCCATGGCCGCTGGCGGCAGATCAAGTGGGCGCTGATGGTCCTGACCCTGGCCGTCTATTATGTGACGCCCTGGATCCGCTGGGATCGACCCGGCAAGTTGCCCGACCAGGCCATCCTGGTGGATTTTGACGGTCGGCGGTTCTATTTCTTCGACATCCAGCTCTGGCCGCAGGAAGTCTATTTCATCACCGGCCTGCTGGTGCTGGCGGCCCTGGCCCTGTTCCTGGTCTCGGCCCTGTTTGGTCGCCTGTGGTGCGGCTATGCCTGTCCCCAGACCGTCTGGACCGACCTCTTCCTGTTTGTGGAGCGGCAGTTCGAGGGCGATCGCAATGCGCGCATGAAGCGCGACTCCTCCCCGATGAGCTTCGATACCCTGTGGCGCAAGGTCGGCAAGCATGCCGTCTGGCTGGGGATCGGGTTTGGCACAGGCGGGGCCTGGATCTTTTATTTCCATGACGCTCCCAGCCTGCTGTCCAGCTTCTGGATCGGCCAGGCCCCGGCCACGGCCTATATCTTCTGCGCCCTGCTGACCTTCACGACCTATGTGTTCGCCGGCTTCATGCGCGAGCAGATCTGCATCTATATGTGCCCCTGGCCCCGGATTCAGGGGGCCATGCTGGACAAGCATTCCCTCCAGGTCACCTATCTGCACGACCGCGGCGAGACCCGCGGGCCGCACAAGAAGACCGAGACCTGGGAAGGGCGTGGCGACTGCATCGACTGTAACCAGTGCGTCGTGGCCTGCCCCATGGGCATCGACATCCGCGATGGCGGGCAGCTGGAATGCATCAATTGCGGCCTCTGCATCGATGCCTGTGACGAGATCATGGATCGTGTGGAACGTCCCCGGGGCCTGATTGCCTATGATACGGACTCTGCTGTCGACAAACGGGCCTGCGGCGAGAAGCCGACCTATCACCTGATCCGGCCACGGACAATTTTCTATGCCGCGGTCCTGACCCTGGTGTCGGGCATCATGATCTGGGGTCTGTCCCACAGGGTCAGCCTGGACCTGCATGTACTGCCGGATCGCAACCCCACCTTTGTGCGACTGCATGATGGTGCGATCCGCAATGGCTATACCCTGAAGGTCGCCAATCGCGGCTATGCCGATCGGGACGTCGAGATCGACTTTGCCGGTCTGGAAGGTGTCAGCCTGAAAACGCCGGGCTCGCCCGCCGTGCCCAGCCCGATCCACATCACCGTCCCGGCCAATGAGGTCCGGGCCCTGCGCCTGTTCGTCACCGTGCCCGCAGACAAGATCCCGGGACCTGCCAATCCGGCGCGATTTGTCGTCCGTTCCCTTGGCGAGCGGGTTGAATCCAGAACCAACTTCCTGGCCGGTGCGGCCAATGGAGACTGACCAGATGGCTGCTGCGCTTCCAGCTCAAGGCTTTCGTCTCAACGGATGGCATGTTCTTGCCATGACCGTCGCCTTCTTCGCGGTGGTCATCGCGGTGGACATGTCCTTCCTGTTCATCGCCTACAAGACCCATCCCGGTCAGGTCTCGGTCACCCCCTATGAGGATGGACTGGCCCATGATGCGGATGTGGCCCGTCTTGCGGCCCAGACCCGTCTCGGCTGGAAGGCCAGTCTGGGCAATGTCCCGGATGGCCGCCTCGTCTTCGAGATGCAGGACGCCAGCGGTCGGCCCCTCAGCGGTCTGTCTGTCGTTGGCAGGCTGGAACATCCGGCGACCGAGGCCGGCCGGATCTCGGTGGTGTTTCGCCAGGTTGCTCCGGGCCGCTACGAGGCCCATCCAGGCAAGCTCACCGGTGCCTGGGACGTCACGGTGGATTCCCGCGATGCCCAGGGTCACCCGTTCCGTGCTGACCGGAGGCTGATGTGGCCCTGACCTACGATCTGGCATCTGCGCCGGATTTCTCTGCTTTTCTGAAGTCAGACGAGGCGGGGGGCTTCCGCCTGGACCTGCTGGTGACAGGAGCCAGTTGTGCGGCCTGCATCTCCAAGATCGAGGGCGAGATCGCCGCCCTGAACGGGGTCTCGGCAGCCCGCCTGAACCTGTCCACAGGCAAGCTGATTGTGCATCTGCAGCAGGAGGCCGACCCTGGTTTCATCCTCGAGACCCTTGACCGGATAGGCTATCCCGCCACCCCCTATGACCCCAACCAGGCCCAGCTGGCCCGGGACCGGGAAGGTCGACGCCTGGCCATGGCCCTTGGCGTTGCCGCCTTCGGGGCAGGCAATGCCATGATGTTCTCCGTGCCCCTCTGGGCCGGACTGTTCGGCCAGGAGCTGGGGCCTGCCACCCGCACCATGATGCAGTGGCTGAGCGGTCTGATCGGGGCCCCGTGTGCGGTCTATGCGGGCCTGCCCTTCTTTGAGTCCGCCTGGCGTTCCCTCAAGGGGGGGCGGGCCAATATGGATGTGCCGATCTCCATCGGCGTGATCCTGACCCTGGCCATCAGCTTTGTGGAAACCTTCCTGAATGGCCGGGACGCCTATTTTGACGCCGCCGTCTCCCTGCTCTTCCTGCTGCTGATCGGTCGCTGGATGGATCACCAGCTTCGGGCCCGGGCCCGGGGCGCGGCGGCTGACCTCCTCGCGCTGCAGGCCCCCATAGTCCACGTCCTCGTGGAAGGCCGGGAACACAGCCGCCCCTTGAGCGAGGTCGTCGTCGGGGACCTGATCCTGGTTCGGCCCGGAGAGCGCATTCCGGTGGATGGCGAGATCGTCGAGGGCCGCTCGGACCTCGACAATGCCCTTCTGACCGGCGAGACCCGTCCCATCGAGGTCAGGCCCGGGACAGTCTGCCGGTCCGGGGCCATGAACCTCACCGGGCTTCTGACCCTCCAGGCGCTGGCCCGGTCGGAAGACTCCGCCGTGGCGGCCATCGCGCGGCTTGTTGAGGCCGGATCCCAGGCCCGCTCGCGCTATGTCCAGCTGGCTGACAAGGCCGCCGCCATCTATGTGCCCGTCGTTCACACCGCAGCGGCGGCGACCTTCATCCTGGGCTGGATACTGGGGCTTGGGCCAAGGGAGGCCCTGGTCCGGGCGGTGGCGGTCCTGATCATCACCTGCCCCTGTGCCCTGGGACTGGCGGTCCCTGCCGTCCAGATCACCGCCTCGGGCCGGCTGTTCCGCAAGGGGGTCCTGGTCAAGTCCGGGGCGGCTCTGGAACGCATGGCCGAGGTCACCCATGTGGTCTTCGACAAGACCGGCGTCCTGACCGAGGGCCGTCCTGTCCTGATGGGGGCCACCGCCTCTGACATTGCCAGGGCGGCACCCCTGGCCCGTACCTCTGCCCATCCCTTGGCCAAGGCCCTTGCGGAAGCTGCCGGTCCCGGCCTGCTCGCAGATGGCGTCGTCGAACACGGTGGCCAGGGTGTCGAAGGCACCATTGACGGACGCTGGGCCCGACTTGGTCGCGCCAGCTTTCTGGGGGTAACGACCACAGGGGAGGAGACCGAACTCTGGTTCGGCTATGAGGACGAATCCCCCATTCGCTTCGGCTTTATCGACCTCGTGCGCTCCGATGCAGCTGCGGTTGTCGCCGCGCTCACAGCTCGGGGCATCAGCTGCGAGGTCCTGTCGGGGGATCTGCCCGGTCCCGTCGCTCGGGCGGCTGCTGAAGCCGGGATCAGCCACTGGCGCGCGGGCCTGACCCCCTCTGGCAAGGCCGAGGCGGTCGAAGCGCTAGCGGCCTCAGGTGCCAAGGTCCTGATGGTCGGGGACGGTCTCAATGACACGGCCGCCCTGGCCAAGGCCCATGCCGCCATGGCACCGGGCACGGCCCTTGATGCCAGCCAGAATGCGGCTGACCTGGTCTTTTCAGGTAATGGTTTGACCGCGGTCATCACATCCATCGATGTCGCCCGGGCTGCCCGACACCGCGCCCTCGAGAACTTCGGCTTTGCCGCCCTCTATAATGCCGTGGCAGGACCGGCGGCCATGCTGGGTCTGGTCAATCCCTTTGTCGCGGCCCTCGCCATGTCGGGCTCGTCCCTCATTGTGACGCTCAATGCCCTGAGGATGAGCCGGGCGGGAGGACGGGCATGAACATTTTCCTGATGCTGGCTCCGGCCTCAGTCCTGCTGGCTGCCCTTGGGCTCTGGGCCTTTTCCTGGACCCTGCGGGACGGCCAGTATGAAGACCCCAAGGGGGATGCTGCCCGTATCCTCGCCCCTGATGTCGAGGATCGCCCCCTCTAGACGGCGACCTGAAGCCCGCCGCGGATCGCCTGCGCCCAGATGTCCTCGGCGCTGTCGGCATGGGCCATAAGGTCAAGGTCAGCGGCGTCAACCATGCCGGCCTCCACCAGGACCTCCAGGTTCAGGACCCTGTGCCAATAGTCGGGATCGGCCAGGATGATGGGGATTGGCCGGGACTTGCCCGTCTGTCTCAGGGTCAGGATTTCAAACAGCTCGTCCAGGGTCCCGAATCCGCCGGGAAAGACCACCAGGGCATTGGCTCGCATGGCCAGGTGCATCTTGCGCATGGCGAAATAGTGGAAGCGGAACGACAGGTCCGGGGTCGAATAGGGATTGGGTTCCTGCTCGTGGGGCAGGGAGATATTGAACCCGATGGACGGGGCCCCGGCCTCATGGGCCCCGCGATTGGCGGCCTCCATGATCCCCGGCCCGCCGCCTGTAGCGATGACATTGTTCAGGATCTGACCGGCCCCCGCCAGGGCCCCGCCACGTTCGGAGACGATCCGTCCCAACTCACGGGCCATCTCATACCAGTGGGCTTGCCGCCCGGGCCCGTCTGGCCGCACTCGGGCGCTGCCGAAGACCACGACTGTGGAAGCGATCCTGTGCGCCTTCAGGGCCTCCTCGGCCTTGGCATATTCCAGCTGGAAGCGGACCCCGCGCATGGCGTCGCTGAGCATGAAGTCAGGATCCAGGGCCGGCAGGCGATAGGAACGGGAACGTAGGGCCTCGGAATCTGGACGGGTCATGACCTCACCTCCATTCCACAGCCCCGACAAGGGACCTTTGACATGAATCACGGTTGGACCGTGGCTTACAGGCGAAATGGAGGCACTGCTTCAGGAGCCTTGCCTTGTCCGTCCACGCCCCGGTCCGTCCCGCCCTCGTCGATCTGATCCAGAAATATGACGGACGGGCCCCCCGCTATACCAGCTATCCCACAGCGGTTCAGTTCACCCCTCAGGTGGATGCCGCGACCTATCGGGGCTGGCTCTCGGAGCTGCCCCTGGACGAGGCGGTCTCGGTCTATCTGCACATCCCCTTCTGTCAGCGCCTGTGCTGGTATTGCGGCTGCAATACCCGGGCAGTGAACCGCCATGAGCCGATCGCAGACTATGTCCAGCTGCTGGTCAAGGAAATGGACCTGCTGGCCGAAGCCCTGCCCGGCCGTCTTCCGGCCCAGGCCATCCATCTGGGGGGTGGCAGCCCCAATATGCTTACCCCGGCCGACATGGATGTCCTGTTCGGGCGGCTGAAGAGCCTGTTCGATCAGACCCCTGACATTTCGATCTCCGCCGAGCTCGATCCGGCCAACCTGACCCGCGACTGGGTCCAGGCTGCGGCGTCCCACGGCCTCAACCGCGCCAGCCTGGGGGTGCAGAACCTGTCACCTCGGGTGCAGGAGGCGGTGAACCGTCGCGAGAGCTTCGAGGAAATCGTCCAGGCCGTGACCTGGCTCAGGGCGTTCGGTGTCAGATCCATCAATCTGGACCTGATGTACGGCCTGCCCCGCCAGACTGTGGCCAATACCCTGGCCACCCTGGACAAGGTCCTCACCCTCAGGCCCGAACGCCTGGCCCTCTTCGGCTATGCCCATGTGCCCTGGATGAAGGCCCACCAGCAGCTGATCGATACGGCTGAACTTCCCGGGCCGGCCGAGCGCCTTGACCAGTCCTTTGCGGCGGCCGAACGCCTGGTGTCCGAGGGCTATGTCCAGATCGGCCTCGACCATTTCGCCCTGCCAGAGGATGACCTTGCTGTTGCCCTCACCGAGGGCCGCCTGCGCCGCAATTTCCAGGGCTATACCACCGACCCGGCAGAGACCCTGCTGGGCCTTGGGGCCTCGGCCATCGGCTATATGAACAAGGGCTTCGTCCAGAACATCGCCCAGGAACTGCCCTGGAGGAATGCCGTTGCGGCGGGTGATCTGCCGGTTGCCCGCGGTGTTGCCTTCACGGCGGACGACCGGTTCCGGGGTGAGATCATCGAACGGCTGATGTGTGACTTCGCCGTGGATCTCGAAGCCATCTCCCGTCGGCATGGCCGTGATGTGGCTGACCTGAAGCCGGAACTGTCGCGACTTGGCCCCTTCCTCCAGGATCATCTGGCGACGGTGTCGGGGACGACCATCCAGATCACGGACCTGGGCCGTCCTGTGGTGCGGGCGGTCTGCGCCCTGTTCGATCAGCATCTCGACCCTGAGGCCCAGAGGCACTCCAAGACGATCTGAGGGGGCCCTAGCGGTTGGGGGCCGACAGGGCCCGGGTCGCTTCCGGGCTCAGGACCCCGATGATGGACCCCACCAGGACATCCCCCAGCAGGGGCTTTTCCACTATGGCCGCATCCGTGGCCGCAGCGGCCTTGCGCAGGGTCGGGCCGGGATTGCTGGTGATCAGCAGGGCAGGGGTTCTCATGCCCTTCTGTCGAAGCTGGTGCAGGGCCTCGACCCCAGACAGACCAGGCAGGTTCTGGTCCATGACCAGGCAGCTCACCTCGGCAAGGACCGGCTGGGACAGCACTTCTTCGGCAGTTTCAAAGGCCTCGACAGCAAAGCCGTCCAGCTCGAGGGAGAACTTCAGGGCCGTGCGCAGGGCCGTGTCGTCGTCGACGAGGATGACCAGAGGTCTGGAGGGGGTCTGCGCGCGCATGGGTCACAGTGCGACGACTTCGCAAGTTCCGCCTTGATCCAACTCAAAGGGATCAGAAGCCCGCGAGAATGGTGATCCGCACCAGTTCAGACAGGCCCGCCGCCCCGGTCTTGGTCATGACATTGGCGCGATAGACCTCCACCGTGCGGGGGCTGATCCCCAGTTCGTGGGCGATGACCTTGTTGGGCTTGCCGTCCACCACCCCGCGCAGCACGTCCCGTTCACGGGGCGAGAGCTGGGCCAGCATGGCGTTGAAGCGTCCGGATTCGGTCTCCTGGCCTTCGGCCTGGCTGCGGGCGGCAAGGGCCCTGCGGATGGCCGCCAGCAGGGCGTCGTCATCAAAGGGCTTTTCCAGGAAGTCGACCACCCCGGCCTTCATGGCCTCCACCGCCAGGGGTACGTCGCCATGGCCGGTGATCATGATGATCGGCGGGGCTCCACCCTGGGCCTGGAGCGCCCTGACCAGTTCCATGCCCGTTATGCCGGGCATCCGGACGTCCGTGACGATGCAGCCGGTAACCCCTTTGGCCGCCGCCGCCAGAAAGCTTGTGGCGGACTCATAGGTCTCCACCCGCAGGTCAGAGGTCTCCAGCAGGAACCGCAGGGAATCCCGCATGGCCTCATCGTCGTCGATGACGTGTACCTTGGTGTCAGGCATCGGTGGCCAGGGCCTCCTTGGGCACGGCGCGCAGGGTGAAGTGGAACCGGGCTCCACCTGCTTCGCCGGAATCGAACCAGATCTTGCCGCCATGGGCCTCGATAATGGTGCGACAGATCGACAGCCCCACCCCCATGCCGGTGCGTTTTGTCGTGATGAAGGGCTGAAACAGCCGGTCTGCCACGTCCGGACTGATCCCGGGTCCGGTGTCGGACACCTCGACCTCGACCATCTCGTCCGCCAGGGGCCGGGTGGCGACCACCAGGGTGCGAACCGGGGCATCGTACATGGCGTCCACGGCATTTCGCATGAGGTTGAGGACCACCTGCTGGATCTGGACCTTGTCGGCCAGGACCATGCCGACCTCCGGGCTGAGGTCGAACTTCAGCCGGACCCCGATCTCCTTGGCCCCCACCATGGCCAGGGCGCTGGCCTCCTCGATCAGCTTTGACAGGGGCTCGATGCGTGGCTCTGCCTCACCCTTGCCGACAAAGTCCCTCAGCCGTCGGATGATGGCCCCGGCCCGCAGGGCCTGATCGCCGGCCTGGCCGAGGGCCGTGCGCACCTTGGCGATGTCAGGGGTGTCGGCATCCAGCAGCCGCACTGAGCCCTTCATATAGTTGGCAATGGCCGACAGGGGCTGGTTCAGCTCGTGGGCCAGGGCAGACGCCATCTCCCCCATGCTGGTGAGGCGCGAGACATGGACCAGCTCGGACTGCAGATCATGCAGGCGGCGCTCGGTGGCCTGACGCTCGCTCAGGTCACGGACAAAGCCGGTGAAATAGCGGTGATCGCCTGAGCGCATTTCGCCCACGGCCAGTTCCATGGGAAAGGTGGAGCCGTCCTTGCGTTCACCGACCACCACCCGGCCGATGCCGATGATCCGGCGTTCGCCGGTGTCCACATAGCGCGAGACATAGCTGTCGTGCTCGGCGCGATAGGGGTTTGGCATCAGCAGTGCCACATTCTGGCCTATGGCTTCGGGGGCGCCGTAGCCGAACAGCCGCTCGGCCGCCGCGCTGAAAGACCTGATCGTGCCCTGCTGATCAATGACGATCATGGCCTCGGGAATAGTGTCGAGGATGGACTGAAGGTGGGCCTCGCGTTCCTGGGACCGGGCGATGGCTTCCTGGGCGAGGCGTGAGGATTTCCGAAGCCTCCAGCCACCCAGGGCAATGGCCGGGCCGAGAAACAGGAACAGCAGGGTATCGACCAGATTGACCGGGTCGACCAGAAGGCCGTGACCACCCACCAGAAAGCTGAAGGCCAGGCCCAGTCCCGTGGCCAGCAGGGCGGGTCCGGCGCCGCCAGCGGCGGCGCTGAGCAGGACGGCTGGCACAAAGATGACCAGGAGGGTGCGGTCCGCAAAGACGGGTTCCAGGGCCAGTCTCAGGGCGACGGACGCGGCAACGGCCAGAAGGGTCAGGGCATAGGGAGGGGCCTGACGCAGGACCGTCAGGGCTATGCTCTCGCTGGCTGGGGCTCCAGGTTCGTTTGGCGGCATCAAGACAGCGGTAGGTCCGTTGGCGGCCGGGTGCAAGCCCGGCCCGCCATATGTCGATCCTAGTGGCTGAAGAGGACCGACCGTCGGGTCTGCTGAAGCAGGCGTCTGGTCATACCGCCCATCAACCACTCACCCAGCCGGCTGTGTCCATAGCCCCCGGCGACGATCAGGTCTGCACCCTGGGCTTCGGCCTCGGACTCGATGAGGTCCTCAGGGGCGTCCTTGGTCGTCAGGGTCCGGGCCCGGGCGGCAATCCCGTGACGACCCAGGGCCTTGGCCACCTCATTGGTGTGGTGGGAGGCCGCATCGCCCTCGCCATCCTCCTCACCATGGATCTCCAGGACCACGACATCCTTGGCACGCTTCAGGAAGGGCAGGGCATCGGCCACAGCGCGGCGGGCCTCGCGGGTGTCTTTCCAGGCGATGAGGATCTGCTGGGCATTCAGGTGCCCGCCCTGGGGTGGGGCCACCAGGACGGGGCGGCCGGCGGTGAGGATGAGTTCCCCGACATCGACCTGACGGAAAGCATCCTGCGGCCCGGCGGGGACAGCGCCCACGATCAGCAGGTCAACCCCGCGGGCGGCACGGGCCATGACCCGGCTGGGGCTGTCGCTCGCTTCAAGCCATTCGTGGGGGGTGCCGGCAGCCTTGGCCTCAAAGGCCTTGCGGGCCAGGGCGATATTGCCAACCTGCTGCTCGCGCAGGGCCTCGAACAGGGCTCCGGACGACACACCATAGGGGTCGGAGACGGCCACGGCGGGGAAGGCTTCGGCACCGATGCCGATAAGGGTCGCCTCTAGGTCCTGGGCCAGATGCATGGCGTAGTCGAGGCGAGCCTCAGAGGCGGGAGCGGGTTCGGCATGCACGAGCAGGGTCTTGTAGCTCATATCAACCTCCAGGATTGTCAGGGGCAACAAATGCCCGACGATCAATCCGCCAGTCGGGCCAGGGCCGCAGGATTGCGGACCCGGAACTTGCGGGCACAGGTGAACTCGACCACCGAGGAGCCCTGGAGCTGGGTCAGCATCCGCGAGACGGTCTCAATGGTCAGGCCCAGATAATCGGCCATGTCCTGACGACCCATGGGCAGATCGATGGCGTCGTCGTCGGCGTTGTCAGAGAGGTTCAGCAGGAAGCTGGCCACCCGTTCACAGGCGGTCTTACGCCCCAGCAGCATGACATGTTCCTGAGCACGGCGAAGATCGCGAACCGTGGTGTCCCAGATCAGGCGATCCAGGGACTCCGCGGCCCCGGAAGCTCTCAGTGCCGAACGCTTGACCATGAGGATCACGCAGTCGCCGAGGGCTTCTGCCGAAAAGGCATGGGTATCACCGCACTCCAGGCCGAAGAGGTCGCCCTGATAGTGGAAGTCACCAATCTGGCGACGCCCATCGCTCATCAGGCGGGAGGTGCGCACGGCCCCCTTAACCACCCGATAGATCAGGTCAGCGGCCTCGTCCTGGCCATAGACTTCCTCGTCTTTAGCAAAGACCAGTCGGACGCCCATGCGTTCCATGAGATCGAGGGTCTCGTTGCAGGCCACAGACCGGCTGGTCTGGACGGCGCGGACCGGGGTATCGAAGTCATAGGCGAGGGACATGACCGAGCTCCGTAGTTGGTGAGCTCAGGGTTAGGCCTCACAGGCCAAGGGGGAAATTCGGGTTGCACCCCTAAGTACCGGTACGGAGGTGAACCGGACCAGCTTTGTGACAGATTGGCGGAACCCGGACGGTTCTGCATTGATTGAGATCATCTGGGTGTCGGTGGCGGCCCCCGCCACCGCTTCGCGGTCCCACTCCCCCTGAGGGGGAGGAATTGATCAGAGTTCATTGCTCCTTCTTTGGGGGCGCTGTCAGCGAAGCTGACTGAGGGGGCCCACGAGCCTGAGATCCCAAAGCCCATGCTTAACCTCGAACTGTTCCTGCCTTTTCTGGCCGCTGTGCTGCTGGTGGAGCTGACCCCCGGCCCGAACATGGGTTTCCTGGCCATTGTCTCGGCCCAATGGGGGAGAGCCTCGGGACTTGCCACCGTGGCGGGGATCACCCTCGGACTGCTGGTCTATATGCTGGGCACGGTCGCCGGGTTGTCAGCCCTGATCCTCAAGGTGCCGGGGCTCTATCAGGTGCTCCGGTGGGCCGGGATCGCCTATCTGCTCTGGCTGGCCTGGGACACCTGGAAGGGCGGGCCTGGCAAGGATGCCGAGACCGCGGCGAGCGAGCGCCCGGGCCGGAGGGACCTGTTTCTGCGGGGACTGGTGGCCAATCTGCTGAACCCCAAGGTCGCAGTCTTCTACATCACCCTCTTGCCCGGATTTACCGACACCCGCCTGGGCCATTTGGTGGTTCAGTCCCTGATCCTGGGATCCATCCATGTGACGGTCAGCGTGGCCGTTCACCTCGCCATCGTCTTCATGGCAGCCCGCGCGGGCCCTTTGCTGGAGGCCCAGCTCGCCAAGGGACGGGGCAGCCTGATCGATACCACCTTTGCCCTGGGACTGGTGGCGATCGCTGTCTGGATGGTCTGGGAAACCCGGCTCTAAAGGTCCCGTGGCAGTTTGCCAAAGGGGGGCGGGGTGTCGTCATGGGGTGTGCGTACCGGTTCAGGCCGCGCCTTGCGCTGGAAGAAGCCGATCAGGGCACCAAAGGCCGCAGCCAGGAAGCCGACGGCCTCACGGGTTTCTTCGACGGGATCATGTTTGGACATGGTCAGAGCCCTCCAGTCACCGGCAGGTTTACATGAAACGCCCCGAGGGTCTGCTGCAAAGCGCACTTTCACCTTGAGGGGGATCAAGGGCCAATGATTGACCCAGCGGCGAGCCCCTCCTATTGCCAAGTCTGCGACAGGTTCCCCGCGAGGGGATGAAAAGGGAACTCGGGTGTGAGACCCGGGCTGCCCCCGCAACTGTAAGCGGCGAGCCCGCGTGCCATATGCCACTGGACTTCGGTCTGGGAAGGCGGTGCGCAATGGGCCTTGACCCGCGAGCCAGGAGACCTGCCTGACGCAGTCGTCCTTCGACCGGCCGGGGTGCGCCGGGCGATCGGGTTTTCCCGAGCGGCGACACGTCGGGGGCAGGCACGGTGTCGGCCCCCCTGTCACGCTTGAGGAGGGGAAACCCCGATGAGAGCCCTGCTGTACGCTACCGCCCTGGCCGCCCTGGCCACGGCAACCCAGGCCGCCGAGACCGGAGCTCCGGCTCCTGATGCCGCCACGGCCCTGTCCGAACTGATCATCACCGCCAGCCGGTCGCCGCGTCCGTCGGATCAGGTCACCCAGTCGGTCACCGTCATCGATGCCGAGGCCATCCGCCAGAGCCAGGTGGTCCTGGTGGCAGATCTCCTGGCCACGACGCCGGGCCTGAGTGTTTCCCGCAACGGCGGGCCCGGAGGCGTGACCTCCCTGCGGATCCGCGGGGCCGAGGCGGACCACACCGTGGTCCTGGTGGACGGGATCCGACTGAATGATCCCTCCCAGCCCGCCGGGGGCTATAATTTCGCCAATCTGGTGGCCGGGGATGTGGAGCGGATCGAGGTCCTGCGCGGCCCCCAGTCCACCCTCTGGGGCAGTCAGGCCATTGGCGGGGTGGTCAATATCCTCACCGCCGATGCCAGGGGGCCTCTGGATGGCAATGCCAGCGCCGAGGCGGGCTCCATGGCGACCCGGACACTGAGGGCCGGGCTTGGCGGCCATCAGGGGACTGTCAGCTGGCGGATTGCCGCCAGCCACCACGAGACCGACGGGGTCTCTGCGTTTCGCGGGGGTGCCGAGACTGACGGCTACAAGAATGACGGCGCCAGCGGTCGTCTGAGGGCGGACCTGACCTCCAATCTGTCCCTTGATCTCCGTGCGATCTATTCCCGGGGCCGGACCGGGTTTGACGGCTTCCCGGCCCCGGCCTTCAGCTTTGCCGATACCAGCGAATACGGCACCACGACCGACCGCCTGGCCTATGCCGGGCTCAATCTCGCCCTTCTGGACGGGGCCTGGAAGAACCGCCTTGGGGTGACCGAGGCGGCGACCGATACCCGTCTCTACAATCCCGCCCGCACGGCCGTGCCCCTGACCTTTGACGGTCGCGGTCGCACGCGGCGTGTCGAATACCAGGGCAGCTATGCCATCAGTCCTGACTGGACGGCGACCTTCGGCCTCGACAGCGAACGGGCCAGCATGAACACCCGCTCCCCCAGTCCGTTTGCCCCCAATCCGGTGCCGTCCCGCGCCAAGGTCACCCTGAACGGCCTCTATGGCCAGATCGAGGGTCAGCCGGTGGCGGGCCTGACGGTCACGGCCGGCCTGAGACGGGACGACCACGAGGTCTTTGCCGATCACACCCTGGGGCAGGTCTCGGCTGTCTGGTCCTTGAACGCGGGTCGGACCCTGGTGCGGGCCGGCTTTGGCCAAGGCTTCAAGGCTCCGACCCTCTATCAACTCTATTCGACCTACGGGAACCTGGGTCTGGCACCGGAGACGGCCGAGGGCCTGGAGTTCGGCCTTGAACAGACCCTGGCCGATAATCGCCTGACCCTGACCGCCGCGGCCTTCAGCCGCCAGACCGAGAACCAGATCGACTTCGTGTCCTGCAGCTTTGTCTCAAGCGACCCTCTCTGCCGGGTCAAGGGCGTCGGACGGTTCGGCTATTACGACAATATCGCCCGAGCCCGCGCCCAGGGGATCGAGCTCTCGGCAGAGGCCCGGCTTGCACCCCTGACCCTGGAGGCCAACTACACCCTCACCGATACTCAGAATGACAGTGCGGCCAGCCCCAACCGTGGCAAGGACCTGCCCCGCCGGGCCCGGCATCAGGCCAACATCTCCGCCAGCTATGGCTTTGAGAACGGGGCCTCGGTTGCAGCCAGCCTGCGCTATTCCGGAAAGGCCTGGGACAATGCGGCCAATTCAGCGGCCTTGAAGGCCTATAGCCTCGTGGACCTCCGCGCGGCCCTGCCCCTGGATGAGCATTTCGAGGTCTATGGGCGGGTGGAGAACCTGTTTGATCGTGCCTGGGAGACCACTCGAGGCTATGGGGCCCCGGGCCGGGCGGCCTATCTGGGTCTGAGGGCGAAGTTCTGATCATGCCGGGGGGGGGACAGTCACGCCGGACGGCCCTGGCCGGGGGTCTTGCCCTCGGTCTCATGGGGGCTGCCGCGCCGCGCCGGGTGGTATCCCTCAATCCCTGTCTGGATGCGATCCTGGTCCATGTGGCCGATCGCCGCCAGATTGCGGCCCTCAGCCACTATTCCCGCGATCCCAACGGCTCCCTGATTGCCGGGATCGCGGCGGGCCTGCCCATGACCTGGGAGACCGCAGAGGAGGTCATCGCCCTCTCGGCGGATCTTGTCCTGACCAGCCGTCATTCCTCCGCCGCCACCCGCACGGCACTGGGGCGGATGAAGATCCGCACCGAGCTGTTCGATGTCCCCGACACCGTGGCCGACAGCGATGGCCAGATCCGCCGGATCGCGGCCCTCGTCGGGCGTGAACCCCGGGGCGAGGCCCTGATCCGTCGTATCCATGCCGCCATTGCGGCTTCACGGCCGGCTGCAGGCCAGACCCCCTTGAGCGCCATCATCTATCAGCCCAATGGCTTTGCCGCCGGGACCGGAACCCTGATCGACGCCATGATGCGCGAGGCGGGCCTGCAGAATGTGGCCGGGCGCTATGGTCTGTCGAAATGGGGTCAGATCCCCCTGGAACGCCTGATTGCTGACCCGCCCCAGGTCATACTCGCCGGCGAGGTCGCGCCCGGCACCCCCACCTGGGCCGACCGGGTCCTGACCCATCCGGCCCTGGCCCACCTGTCCCACCGGGTGCGTAAGGTCAGTTTCCCCCAGCGCCTGCTCTATTGTGGCGGACCGACCCTGATCGAGACGGCTGCTGTTCTCAGGGCCGCGAGGGGGCAGGGATGAAGTCGCGGCGGACGGTCATGGCGATCCTGCTCCTGGTGATGGGGCTGCTGGCCCTCATCAGCCTGAGTGCGGGCAAGGTCTGGGTACCGCTGGCTCAATGGTTCCGGCCCGATGATCCCTTGAGTGCCATCGTCCTGGACCTGCGCCTGCCCCGGACCCTCCTGGCCATGACGGTGGGTGCCTCCCTGGGGATGAGCGGGGCGGCCCTGCAGGGCTATACCCGCAATCCCCTGGCCGATCCCGGCGTGCTGGGGGTGTCCTCAATGGCTGCCCTGGGCGCAGTTCTGACCCTCTATCTCGGGATCAGCCTTCAGGCCATCTGGGTCCTGCCGGCGGCCGCCATGGTGGCCGCGATCCTCGGGGTGGCCCTGCTGCTGGGTCTGGCCGGATCGACCTCCTCGGTGGTGACCTTCATTCTGGCCGGGGTGATCCTCAACAGTGTGGCCGGGGCCGGGGTCGCCGTGGCCCTCAGCCTGGCCCCCAATCCCTGGGCGGTGGGAGAGATCATCAACTGGATGATGGGCTCCCTGGCTGATCGCAGTCTCAGCGATCTTCAGATGGCCCTGCCCTTCATCCTGGTGGGCTGTGGTCTGGTCCTGACCACCGGTCGAGCCCTGGATGCCCTCAGCCTGGGAGAGACAGGTGCCCGGTCTCTCGGGATCAACATGGCCGCGACCCGCTGGTGTCTGGCCCTTGGAGTCGGACTGGCCACGGGGGCCGGGGTCGCGGTGACCGGGGTCATCGGCTTTGTCGGCCTTGTGACGCCCCACCTGCTGAGGCCCCTGATCGGAGCGAGGCCCGCCGGCCTGCTCATGCCCAGCGCCATTGGGGGTGCGGTCATTGTCCTGGCCGCTGACATTCTGGTTCGCCTGATCCCCTCTGTGGCCGAGGTCAAGCTGGGGGTGGCCATGGCGGCCCTCGGTGGGCCCTTCTTCCTGGCCCTGCTTCTTTCCCTGCGCAGGAGGGTGGCATGAGAGCCGAACAGATCGGGGTGAAGCTCGGCCCGCGTCAGGTCCTCAGCGGAGCCAGTGCCGATTTCCGCCCTGGTGAGATCACAGCCATCCTGGGCCCCAACGGGGCTGGAAAATCCACCCTCTTAGCCTGTCTGGCGGGTCTGAGGTCCCCGGATCAGGGTCAGGTCTGGCTTGGCCCGGATCCGATCCTGTCCCTGCCAGCGCGCCAGCGCGCACAGCGGGTCGGCTTCATTCCCCAGTCGCCGGAGGTGGCCTGGGCGCTAGAGGTGGAGATCCTGGTGGGTCTGGGGCGCACGCCCCACATCGGGGCCCGGGGCCTGTCGAGGGAAGATGGCGAGGCGGTGAGCCGTGCCATGACATCGGCCGGCATCGAGGATCTGGCCGGACGGGATGTCACCACCCTGTCAGGGGGTGAGCGGGCCCGGGTCCTCATTGCCCGCGCCTTGGCCGGGGAGCCGGACTGGCTCCTGGCCGACGAACCCCTCACCGGACTGGACCCGGGCCATCAGCTGGATGTCGCGGCCCTGTTCCGGACCATGGCCCATGACCAGGGCAAGGGGGTGATCGTCACCCTGCACGACCTGACCCTGGCAGCCCGGATGGCGGACCGGATCCTGGTCCTGTGGGAGGGCGGGATCCTGTCGGATGGCCCGCCGGCCCTGGCCCTGTCTTCAGAGGTTCTGGCCCGGGCCTATGGCATCGAGGCCAGGCTGACCCCCTCGGAGGCCGGCCTGACCATCGAAATCCTCGGCCGGACGCCCTGACCTACCAGATGTCGACCCGGGCTTCGGGGGCGACATAGAGCTTGTCACCCGGCTTGACGTCCCAGGCCGAATACCAGCCAGCGATATTGCGGATGGTGCCATTGACCCGGAAATAGGCCGGGGAGTGGGGATCGGTCACCACCTGCTGGCGGGCGGCTTCCTCTCTCTGCTTCTGACGCCAGACCTGGGCCCAGCCGAGGAAGACCCTCTGGTCGCCGGTGAAGCCATCGATCACCGGAGCCGGCTGGCCCTTGAGCGAGGTGCGATAGGCATCCAGACCCAGGGACAGCCCGCCCATGTCGCCGATGTTCTCGCCCATGGTCAGGGCTCCATTCACGAAGGAGCCTTTGACTGGCTCGAAGG
>CAIYZB010000183.1 GCA_903930545.1 uncultured Alphaproteobacteria bacterium | reverse complement strand
GGAATTGAGCCGAGCTAATTGCTCCCCTCTTGGGGGAGCTGTCAGCGGAGCTGACTGAGGGGGCCCTTGATCTCAGACGGGCGTGAAGACCGGGACCGGGGGTCCGCCTTCGGTGTCCTGGAACTTGACCTTCACCTTCTGGCCGATGGCCAGCTTGGACAGGTCGCAGTCCACGAAATTGGTCAGGACGGCCGGGCCTTCGTTCAGGGTCACATAACCGATGGCATAGGGGCCGGTCGGCGAGCGGTGCATGACGCTGTAGCTATAGATCACGCCTTCCCCGGGGCTCTCTTCCCAGACGGTCTCGTCGGAGAAGCAGAAGGGGCAGAGCGCACGGGGATACCAGTGGGCCTCACCACAATCCTTGCAGCGCTTGATCAGGAAGACGCCCTTTTCCGCCGAGTCCCAGAAGGGCTTGGACTCGATGGTCACGGCCGGGGCCGGGATCTTGCGGGCGGTGGGGGTTTGAGCTTCGGACATGGAGCCTATTCCCTTTCCAGGATGACAGTGCCGGCCCCGTGACGGGTGCCGAGAGAGCCGCCCGTGCCGTGGGCGATGGCCAGGTCGCAATTGGGAACCTGGACCTTGGGATGGGCTTCGCCGCGCAGCTGGCGCACGGCCTCGATCACCTTGGTGATCCCGCCGCGGTTTGTGGGGTGGTTGTTGCACAGCCCGCCGCCATCGGTGTTGAAGGGCAGCTTGCCGACGCCCGAGATCAGGTTGCCGTCGGAGACGAACTTGCCCCCCTGGCCCTTCTCGCAGAAGCCGAGGTCCTCCAGCTGCATCAGCACCGTGATGGTGAAGCTGTCATAGATGGAGGCATACTTCATGTCCGAGGGCTTCACCCCGGCCTCGGCAAAGGCCTGGGGACCGGACCAGACGGCCCCGGAATAGGTGAGGTCGAGACCCCGCCCGCCCATGGGCCCCTTGGGGGATTCCCCGGCGCCGATGATCTTCACCTTGGGACGGTTGAGGCTTTTCGCGATCTCGGGCGAGGTCACGATCAGGGCTCCACCACCATCGGTGACGACGCAGCAGTCCAGCAGGTGCAGGGGATCGGAGATCATGCGGGAATTGACCACATCCTCCACCGTGACCACGTCCTTCAGGAAGGCGTGCTCGTTCCACTGGGCGTGATGGCTGGCGGCCACCTTGATCCAGGCCAGCTGCTCGGAGGTGGTGCCATACTCATACATGTGGCGCATGGCGCACATGCCGTAGGTGTTGTGGGTCGAGCCACCATAGATGTTCTCGAAGCCGGCTTCCGGGGCGCCGTCGGTCAGCTGACCGGGCTTGCCGCCACCACCGGGGAAGAACTTGTTCTGCCGCGGGCGGCCCGCCAGGGTGATCAGGGCCACCGAGCACTTGCCCTCGGCAATGGCCTGGGCGGCGTGACCCACATGGATGATGTAGGACGAGCCACCGGTCTCGGTGGAGTCCATGTGCCGCACATTGCGCAGGCCCATATAGTCGATCATCGACATGCCGCCGAAACCGGGGGCGTCACCGGCACAGAAATAGCCGTCGATGTCGTCCTTGGTCAGGCCGGCATCGGCCAGGGCCCCCTTGGCGCTCTGGGCGTGGATCTGGGGGGTGGATAGGTCGGGAGCGTCCCGCGTGGGGTGCTCATAGGCCCCCATTATATAGGCCTTGCCCTTGATACTCATGATCCCCTTCCGAAAAGTCTCAATCTGAAATCTGGGGCTGGCTTATCCCGCCCCGCCCGCCTGTGCAATTCAGGCCGAAAGCCTGGCCTCACGAAGGGCGCTGCGCCGGACCTTGCCGGCATCGTCCCTCAAGGGCTCGTCCACGAACTCGAAGGTCCGGGGCTGCTTGTAGGTGACCAGCCGGTCCTTGAGGTGGGCGCGGATGGACGCCTCGTCCGCCTCGCCCTTGACCTGGACAATGGCGTGGATGCGGTTGCCCAGGTCGTCGTCCGGAAAGCCGATCACGGCACAGGACTGGACGGAGGGGTGTTCCTCCAGCGCCGCCTCGATCTCGGCGGGATAGACGTTGGAGCCCCCCACCAGGATCATGTCGGTGCGCCGGTCGGCCAGATAGAGATAGCCCTCGGCATCGAAGGACCCGATGTCCCCCAGGCTTTCCCAGCCCCCGGCCAGGACCTTGGCCTCGGCGCCGATATATTTGTAGGAGGGCGGGGCCCCGTCCGGACGGCGCATATAGATCTCGCCAACCTCGCCGGGGGGCAGGGGATTGCCGGCCTCGTCAAAGGCGCACATCTCGCCCATCGACACCTTTCCGACCGAGCCGCGATGGGTCAGCCATTCGGTCCCGGTAATGGTGGTCACGGCCTGGGCCTCGGTCCCGGCATAGAGTTCCATGATGGTCTCCCCGCCAAGCCAGTGGATGAAGGCCTCCTTCAGCCAGGGCGGGCAGGGGGCGGCCAGGTGCCACAGGGTCTTGAGGCTGGACAGGTCATACTTGCCGCGAACCTCCTCCGGCAGATGCCAGATCCGGTTCATCATGGTGGGCACCAGATAGACCCAGCTGGCCCTGTGACGGGCAATGGCGGCGAGCGTCGCTTCCGGGTCGAAGCGCGGCATCAGCACCATATGGGCCCCGACGCTGAAGGCCGACATCATCATGCCGAACCCGGCATTGTGGTACAGAGGTGCCGGCAGCAGGGCCGTGGCATCCGGGGTCAGACGCCAGCCGCCGACCTCCGGAATATCGGCACTGGTCACCCCGGGCTGGCCCGCCAGGATCAGCTTGGGCCGACCGGTGGAACCGCCGCTGGTGGGGGCCTTGGAGACCGGGGCAATGGCATCGGGCAGGTCGCTGTCATCATCGGACCGGGCCAGGAGATCGGCCACGCTCAGCAAGGGCCGGTCGATCTGGTGGTCGAACTGGGCAATTACCACCGGGGTGGCGGCCAGGTCCATGATGGCTTCCAGCTCGGCCTTGGGCAGGCGGAAGGACACCGGCTGGGGCGTGGCCCCCAGTTTCCAGATGGCGAAACAGGCCACCACAAAGTCCACGCTGTTGGGCAGGCCCAGGGTCACCAGATCCCCGTGCTTGACCCCGTAGCTGGCCAGGCCCCGGGCTGCGCGGTTGGACTGTCTGTGGAACTGCTCATAGGTCAGGGTCACATCGCCGCAGCTCACTGCCGGGGCATCGGGCTTCAGCCCGGCCAGCAGTTTCAGCTTTGCGCCAAGGGAAATCATCTCGTCGGCCATGGAACCGTTCCTGCCCTGTCAATGTCCGGGCGTGAACCGCCCGTGTGAATCTGGTGTCGCCGCCGAAAGAAAAGAGCGGTCGTCCCATCATTCCCCGTCCCGGGCATCGCCTGCAAGGGCCTGATTGCCTTGGGCGGTGCAGGGCGTCTAAGACACCGGCCCCGGGTCCTGTCTGATGGAGTCCTGCCCATGTCTGCCGAAGCCCTTCTGGCCCAGGATTTTGGAACCCTTGCCGAGGTGATCCACGCCCAGGCTGCGATCCTGAAGGACAAGCCCGCCCTGGTGGATGCCAGCCGGGTGATCTCCTATGGCGAGCTGGACAGCCTGATGGACCGCATCGCCGTGGCTCTGCAGAGGGACAAGGTGGCCAATGGGGATGTGGCTGCCATCTGCGCCACCACCTCGACGGAATATGGCGCGACCTTCTTCGGCATCCTGCGGGCCGGCGGCATTGTCGCCCCCCTGGCCCCGTCCTCCACCCCCGAAAGCCTGGTCATGATGCTGGCCGACTGCGGGGCCAAGGTCTTCTTCCTGGACAAGGGGGTGTCTGATGCCCTGTCCGGGGTGGCCGACCAGATCACCGCCCGGCGCGTGGCCCTGGATGGCTCCGATGCCGGTCAGGCCCTGAATGACTGGCTGGCCCCTGAGGGCTCTGTCCCCACCCCGGTCACCGTGACCCCCGACCAGGGCTTCAACATCATCTATTCCTCCGGTACCACCGGGGCCCCCAAGGGCATTGTCCAGCCCCACGCCATGCGCTGGGGCCAGATCCGTCGCGGCATCTATCCGGTGGATGCGGTGACCATGATCTCCACCCCGCTCTATTCCAACACCACCCTGGTCTCCTACCTGCCCACCATCTCCAATGGCGGGACGGCGGTGCTGATGCCCAAGTTCGATGCCGAGCAGTTCCTGAAGCTGTCCCAGCAATATGGCGCGACCCACGCCATGCTGGTCCCGGTCCAGTATCGCCGCCTCATGGCCCGGCCGGACTTCGACAGCTATGACCTGTCCAGCTACCGGATGAAGTTCTCCACCTCCGCCCCTTTTGCCGCCGAGCTCAAGGCCGATGTCCTGAAGCGCTGGCCCGGCGGGCTGGTGGAATTCTACGGCATGACCGAGGGCGGCGGCACCTGCGGCCTCCAGGCCCACGAGTTCCCCGACAAGCTCCACACCGTCGGTCGTCCCCTGCCGGGCCACGACATCCGCCTCATCGACGAGGACGGGGTCGAGGTGGCGCAAGGCGAAATCGGGGAGGTGGTTGGCCGCTCCGGAGCCATGATGGTGGGCTATCACAACCAGCCGGGCAAAACCTCCGAGGCCGAATGGTACAGCCCCGATGGCCTGCGCTTCATCCGCACCGGGGATGTGGGACGCTTTGACGAGGACGGCTTCCTCACCCTGATGGACCGCAAGAAGGACATGATCATTTCCGGCGGCTTCAACATCTATCCCTCCGACCTCGAGGCCGAGATCACCCAGCACCCGGCGGTGCTGGAGGCGGCTGTGGTGGGGGTGCCCTCCGACCAGTGGGGCGAGACCCCCGTGGCCTTTGTCTCCCTGCGCCCCGGCCAGAGCGAGACCGCCGAGACCCTCATCGCCTGGGTCAATGGCCGCCTGGGCAAGACCCAGCGCCTGGCCGACCTCATCCTCACCGACGCCCTGCCGCGCAGCCATATCGGCAAGGTTCTCAAGCGCGAGCTGCGCGACGACTACAAAGGCAAGGCCCGCACCGCATGACCCATGAACCCACCATCAGCGTCGCCGATCTCTGCGATGCCAATGAAGACGAGATCGAGGTCTGCGAGCTGCAGTTCCGCGACTTTGGCGGCCGTGTGGCCTTTGCCGGACCGATCCGCACCGTGCGCTGTCACGAGGACAATTCCGTGGTCAAGGCCACCCTGGCCGAGCCGGGGGAGGGTTGCGTCCTGGTGGTGGATGGCGGCGGTTCCCTGCACCGCGCCCTGGTGGGCGATGTCCTGGGGGCTGATGCGGTGAAGAACGGCTGGGCCGGGATCATCGTCCACGGCGCCGTGCGGGACTCCTCCGTCCTCGCCACCCTGGAGATCGGCATCAAGGCCCTGGGCACCCACCCCATGCGCAGCGTCAAGCGCGGCGAAGGCGTGGTCGACACCCCCGTGGCCTTCGGCGGCGTGGTCTTCGTCCCCGGCGACCGCCTGGTGGCCGACGAGGACGGCGTGGCCATCCTGCCCGGCGAAGACTGACCCCCTCCATCTGAGGGGGAGGATTGGGCACCATCTAATTCCTCCCCTTTCGGGGGAGGTGGCATGCGAAGCATGACGGAGGGGGCTCTCCAACCCCACCGCCCCACACCAGGGCTTGCGCCAGACAGGCCGGATGAGTAGGTTCCGCCCCTCGCTCGGCGGGCCCCTTCAAACAGGGCCTCCAGACGGCTCCGGAGAGGTGGCTGAGTGGTCGAAAGCACCGCACTCGAAATGCGGCGTACCTGGAAGGGTACCGTGGGTTCGAATCCCACCCTCTCCGCCAGAGCCTCGTCTCACAACGCCCCACCTAGACCCAAAAATCCCCTACAGGGCAAAGGGTAGCGCGTTTTTGTCCTCTCACTCCGAATCTTGACAAATCACTCAATCTCACTTCCTTTGATGGGTGAGACGATGGGTTCAGTAGAGAGACTGAGGACCGGAAATGCCCCGCAAGGCGGTAGAACTCAGCCCGGTCGAAGTGCGGCGCCTGAAGGCCCCGGGATTGCATTTCGTCGGTGGTGTCACGGGTCTGGCCCTCCAGGTGCTTCCGCCTCGCAAGGGGACAGACGGCCGGGAGACGCAG
>CAIYZB010000182.1 GCA_903930545.1 uncultured Alphaproteobacteria bacterium | reverse complement strand
CTTCTTCGCCGCCTTTGGCATCAAGCCCGGCGACAAGATGTATGTGGCCCCCGCGGACCGGGCCCGCATCTGGTAGGTCAGACAGACAGGGGCGGCGCGGAACCGGTTGTTGTGCGCCGCCTCACCCATTAGGTAACCGGCATCGAATTTCCCATTGCCGGTGACCCCATTGACCACGCCCTCGCTGTTTGACGCCCTGACCTTTACCCACGGCCCGGCCATGAAGAACCGCTTCATGCTGGCCCCCCTGACCAATCTGCAAAGCCATCCGGACGGCACCCTATCCGATGACGAGTACAAGTGGCTAACCTGGCGCGCCAAGGGCGGGTTCGGGGCCACCATGACCTGTGCCGCCCATGTCCAGAAGATCGGCCAGGGTTTCCCCGGCCAGCTGGGTATCTTCTCTGACGACCACCTCGAGGGCCTGACCCGTCTGGCCGCCGGCATCAAGGCCGAGGGCAGCCTGGCCCTGGTCCAGCTGCACCATGCAGGGATGCGCTCGCCTGAAGGTCTGATCGGCGAAAAGCCGGTCTGCCCCTCCGCCGACGACAAGACCGGCTCCCGGGCCCTGACCACCGATGAGGTGGCCCAGCTCGTCGAGGACTTCATCACCGCCGCCGTACGCGCCGAAAAGGCCGGCTTTGACGGGGTCGAGATCCATGGGGCCCACGGCTATATCCTCTGCCAGTTCCTCAGCCCCGAGACGAACCAGCGCACCGATGCCTATGGCGGGTCGCCTGAGAACCGGGCGCGAATCATCCATGAGGTCCTGAAAGGTATCCGCAGCCGTTGCCGCCCCGACTTCAACCTCGGGATCCGCCTGTCGCCGGAGCGCTTCGGTCTGGTGCTGACCGAGGTCCGCGATCTGGCCCGCGACCTGTTGGCAGAAGGTCTGATCGACTATCTGGACATGTCCCTGTGGGATTCCTTCAAGGAACCCGAGGAGGCAGAGTTCAAGGGCCGCAGCCTGATGTCCATCTTCACCGAACTGCCCCGGGGCAATGTGCGCCTCGGCGTGGCCGGCAAGCTGATGTCAGCCGCCGATGCCCGGTTCTGCCTGGAGAACGGCTGTGACTTCGTCCTGCTGGGTCGCGCCGCCATCCTGCACCACGACTTCCCGCAAAAGGTCGAGGCCGATGCGGACTTCCGTTCCATCGCCTTGCCGGTCACCGCCGACCACCTGCGGGCCGAGGGTCTGGGCCCCGTCTTCGTCGGCTATATGAGCACCTGGGCGGGCTTTGTTCAGCCCGAGACCGCCTGAGCGGCCACCATTGCCCGGGCGGCCCAGTCGCCCGAGGCCAGACAGCCCTGAAGCAGATAGCCCCCCGTCGGGGCTTCCCAGTCCAGCATCTCCCCGGCCAGATAAACCCCTGGCCGGGCGAGAAGCTGCAGATCAGGCCCCACCTGATCCAGGGCCACACCGCCCGCCGTGGAGATGGCCCTGTCCAGCCCCTGGGCCCCGGTCAGTAAAATGGGCAGACGCTTGATGACGCCAGGCAGGTCGTGGACCAGATCCACCCCCTTGGCTTCCCGCAACAGATTGGCGGCAGCGGGCGACAGACCCGCCGCCTTGCGCAGGCGATTGGCGAGGCTTTCTCCGGGCCGGGTGGCATGGAGCCGCGCGGTCAGATCATCCCGGGTGCGCGACGGTTTCAGGTCAATCTCGATCGTCGCGGTGCCCTCGGCCTCGATGGCCCGGCGCAGGTCTGCTGACAGGGCATAGAGAGCCCCGCCTTCAAGACCCGCAGAGGTGATCATCAGTTCGCCCCGGACCTGTCGATCCCCGAACCGGACGCCCACGGCCTTGAGAGGCTGACCGGCAAACCGTTCCCGGAAGATAGGGCTCCAGTCCAGCTTGAAGCCCATATTGGCGGGCTGGAGGGGGGTGATCGCCACCCCCTGAGCCTGAAGGATCGACACCCAGCCGCCGTCACTGCCCAGACGGGGCCAGCTGGCCCCGCCCATGGCGAGCAGAGTGGCCTCAGCCTCGATGGTGACCGGTCCCGCCGCCGTGGTGAAGCTCAGGGCCCCGTCATCGGTCCAGCCGGTCCAGCTATGGCTCGTATGGAAGCTGACCCCCTGGGCCGTAAGCCGGGCGATCCAGGCCCGCAGCAGGGGCGAGGCCTTCATGGCCTTGGGAAAGACCCGGCCACTGGAGCCGACAAAGGTCTCCTGGCCCAGACCATCGGCCCAGATCTGCACGACCTCAGGAGGGAAAGCCTCCAGCATGGGACGGACCCAGTCGGCCGCCTGGCCATATTTCTGGACGAAGCTGCTGGCCTGTTCGGAGTGGGTGAGGTTCAGTCCACCACGTCCGGCCATGAGGAATTTCCGCCCCAGGCTTGGCATGCGGTCAAAGACATCGACCTTCAGCCCTGCGCCTGAGAGCACCTCGGCAGCGCGCAGCCCTGCGGGCCCAGCCCCGATGATGGCAATGGTCATGCCTTGAGCCTGTAGCCTGTGCGGAAGATGAGCCAGACCAGACCCAGGCAAAGGGTCAGGAAGCCCAGGGTGGCGGCAAAGCTTATGCCCACCGCCACGTCGGAGATCCCGTAGAAGCTCCAGCGGAAGCCGGAGACCAGATAGACCACCGGATTGAACAGGGTGATCTTCTGCCAGAGCGGCGGCAGCATGGAGATGGAATAGAAGCTGCCCCCCAGAAAGGTCAGGGGGGTGACGATCATCATGGGAACGATCTGCATCTTCTCCCAGCCGTCGGCCCAGATGCCGATGACAAAGCCGAACAGGGAAAAGGTGATCGAGGTCAGGACCAGGAAGCCCACCATCCAGACCGGGTGCAGGATCGAAAAAGGCACGAAGAGCCGCGCCGTGGCCAGGATGATCAGGCCCAGGATTACCGACTTGGTCGCTGCCGCCCCCACATAGCCGATGACGATCTCCACCGGCGAGACCGGGGCCGAGAGCACCTCGTAAATCGTGCCGGAATATTTCGGCATATAGATCCCGAAGGAGGCATTGGAGATGCTCTCGGTCAGGATGGACAGCATGATCAGGCCGGGCACGATGAAGGCCCCGTAGCTGACCCCGTCCACCTCGGTCATCCGCGAACCGATGGCCGAGCCGAAGACAATGAAATAGAGCGAGGTCGAGATGACCGGCGAGGCGATGGACTGCAGCAGGGTGCGCCAGGTGCGCGCCAGCTCGAAGTGATAGATGGCCCGGATGGCAAAGAGGTTCATGACCGGGCACTCACCAGACTGACGAAGATGTCTTCCAGGGAACTCTGGCGGGTTTCCAGATCCCGGAACTCGATCCCCTGATCCCCCAGCCGCTTCAGCAGGCTGGCAATGCCGCTGTCTCGAGCCTGGGCATCAAAGCTGTAGCGCAGGGTGTGACCATCCTCGGACAGGTCCAGGGGCATGTCAGCCAGGTCGGCAGGAAGGGCGCTCAAGGGTGCCTGAAGGTGGACCGTCAGCTCGCGCTTGCCCAGCTTCTGCATGAGGACCGCCTTGTCCTCCACGAGGATGATCTCGCCTTTGGAGATCACCCCGATCCGGTCGGCCATCTCCTCGGCCTCCTCGATATAGTGGGTGGTGAGGATGATGGTGACGCCATTGGCCCTCAGACCTCGCACCATCTCCCACATGTCCCGGCGCAGCTCGACATCCACCCCGGCCGTGGGTTCATCCAGGAACAGGATGGTGGGTTCATGGCTGAGCGCCTTGGCAATCATGACCCGGCGTTTCATGCCCCCGGACAGGGCCATGATCTTGGAGTCCTTCTTGTCCCAGAGGGACAGGTCGCGCAGGACCTTTTCGATGTGTGCAGGATTGGCCGGCTTGCCGAACAGTCCCCGGGAAAAGGTCACCGTGTCCCAGACCGTCTCGAAGGAATCCGTCGCCAGTTCCTGGGGCACCAGACCGATCTGGCTGCGGGCGGCGCGGTAGTTTCGGACGATGTCATGACCCGCCGCCGTGATCCGCCCCTCGGTGGGATTGACGATGCCGCAGATGATGCTGATGAGCGTGGTCTTGCCCGCGCCATTGGGGCCCAGAAGCGCGAAGATCTCGCCAGCCCGAATTTCCAGATCCACACCCTTCAGGGCGGTGAATCCACCGGCATAGCGTTTGGTCAGTCCTGAGACCGAGAGGATCGGGGACAAGGGCGATTCCCATGGAATGTTGATTGGGGACCATGGCGCCGTTCGGGGATCGGAGACAGGCCTAAGGCCCCCTCAGTCGGCTTCACCGACAGCTCCCCCAGAGGGGGAGCAAT
>CAIYZB010000181.1 GCA_903930545.1 uncultured Alphaproteobacteria bacterium | reverse complement strand
GGATCGCGGGCCAGGATCTCGGCCACCGTATCCAGATAGACCTCGGTCTTGCCCGAGCCGGTGACCCCGTCCAGCAGGGCCACCTGGAAGCCGCCCTCGGCAACCATGGCTTTCAAGGCCGCGGCGGCGGCGGTCTGGCTGGGATTAAGGGTCTGGCCGGTCAGGCTCAGGTCCGGAGGGTCGAACCGGGCTTCGGCCTCGATGAGGCGCGAGACCAGGGCCCCGTCATCCACCAGACCCTTGATGACCCCGGTGGAGACCTCTGCAGCCCGGGCCAGATCGGCGGCACTGGGCCAGGGCTGGTCCGCCAGGGCCAGGACCTTTGTCCGGGCCGGGGTCATGCGGGCGGGGACCTCGCCCGTGGCCTCGATGACCCGAACGGGCCGGGCCTTTGGTGCGCGGGCACCCCTCAGGGCCATGGCCAGGGGCGCGCCGGGGATATCCACCGCATAGCGCGCCGCCCAGTCCACAAAGGCCAGGGTCGTGGGCGACAGGGGCGGGGTGTCGAGACGTTCCAGGACCGGCTTCAGGGGCCGGTTGCCGCCTGTGCCTTCCCGCAAGGCCGTGACCACGCCCTGAACCTGCCGCGGGCCCAAGGGCACCACCACATGCTCACCCACGGCCAGGGCCATGCCCTCGGGTTCGGCATAGTCGAAGGCCTCAGGCAGGGGCATGGGCAGAAGGATGGAGGCGATGCGGCTCATGTCAGTGCAGGCATAGGCTGGCTTGGGCCGCATGCAACCGTTAAAGACCGCGCCAACACCTGCGCCAGGAGCCCGGCATGCAACTCTTTCTCGATACCACCGACACCGCCGTCCTTCGTGACCTGGTCAGCACCGGCCTCGTGGACGGGGTGACCACCAATCCGACCCTGATCGCCAAGTCCGGCCGGCCCATGCTGGAGGTCATTGCCGAGATCTGCGCCCTCACCGAAGGCCCGGTCTCTGCCGAGGTCGCCGCTGTGGATGCCAAGACCATGGTGGCTGAAGGCACCAAGCTCGCGGCCGTGGCCCCCAATGTCGTGGTCAAGGTCCCCCTGACCCGGGAAGGCCTTGTGGCCACTGGCGAATTTGCCCGTCAGGGGATCCAGACCAATGTCACCCTGTGCTTCTCCGCTGCCCAGGCCCTGATGGCCGCCAAGGCCGGGGCGACCTTTGTCTCCCCCTTCATCGGCCGCCTGGATGACCATGGAGCCGATGGCATGGAGCTGATCCACGAGATCCGCGCCATCTATGACAATTACGGCTTCGACACCGAAATCCTCGCCGCCTCGGTGCGAAATCCGGCCCATGTCACGGCAGCGGCCCTGGCCGGAGCCGACTGCGCCACCATCCCGCCGAGCGTTTTCTTGGATCTCTTCAAGCACCCGTTAACCGACAAGGGTCTTGAACAGTTCCTGAGTGACTGGGCCAAAACGGGTCAGTCCATCCTGTAGAAACGGGGCTGACATATGGATGCGGGCGTATCGGCATTGCAGGTGGAGGGACTTGATCCCGACACCATCCGGAAATTCCTTCTGGAAAACCCCGACTTCCTGAAAAGTCAGCCCGACCTGGTCCGCGATCTGGGCCTGCGCCCGGACGCGGCCAATGTCGTTGATTTCGGACCCGCGGCCCTGGCCCGGGTCCATGAGGCCCATCGCCGGGAGTCCAAGGCCCGAAAGACTCTCGAGGCCACGGCCCGGGCCAATTTCGCCGCCCAGGCCCAGACCCATGGCGCGGTGGTGGATCTGCTGGACTCCCGCAACCATGCCGACCTTGCCCGGCGGGTGGATGAACTGGCCCAGCTGCGCTTCG
>CAIYZB010000180.1 GCA_903930545.1 uncultured Alphaproteobacteria bacterium | reverse complement strand
GCGGCGGGATTGCTGGCCCTGGCCGCAGGCCTTGGATGTTCCATCACCGGCCAGCTGGACATGATCGGCCTGGCCCTGGGCGGCACGGCCGCCGTCCTGGCCGCCCTCACCTTTGCGCGTCCTGTTGCCCTGCCGGGTGCCTGGGCCGGCCTGCAACTGACCGGGCTGCTGGTGGCCCTTGGCCTGCATATCGCAGCCCCTGCCACCGCCTTCCTGGTCGCCTGGCCCATGGTCATCGCGGCTGGGCTTGGCGCGGCCAGCGGATTTGGCACCCGTCAGGCTCGGCCCCTGCTGGTTCTGGCGGCTCTGGTTGGTGGCCTGGGTGCTTCCTGGCTTCTGGGCTTTGCCCACGGGGTCTTCCAGGGTCTCGACATGGTGGACCTTCTGGCCCTGTTTGTTTGGCTCTGCGCCATCCTGCTCTGGCCCCTGTTCCAGCCGGAGCCAGAGGAAGCCCATGCCCGCAACATCGGCCTCGCCATACTGCTGGCAGGCTTCCTGGTTGTGGCCCTGGTTCATGTCCTGCCACCCTGGAGCGCGCGTCACCCCCAGGCGACTCTGGTGCTCTATCACGTGGACGCCACCACCGGCCGCGCTGCCCGGGTCAGTTTGATGCCTGAGCTTGATCCCTGGACCGAAGGGGCCCTGACCGCCGATGGAGGCAAGATCTCTGGCGGTGCCCTGCCGATCCTGTGGCGGGACAAGACCCACGTGGCTCCCGCCAGACCGGTGGTCTTCACCCGTCCGGACGTGAAACTGACCCGGGAAGTTGACGGCTCCCTCTCCCTGACCCTGGTGCCGCAAGCCGGAGTTCGGATCCTGTCCCTGGAGGTCAAGCCAAATGCCCGACTGGCCGGGGTGACTGTCAACGGACGGCCCGCCCCGGTCATGACCCGCCCCTGGCAGTGGACCCACCTGCGCTGGTCCGGTTCGACCACCGGGCTGAAGCTGGGGTTCCGGGCTTTTGGTCCTGGCAGCCTCGAGGTGCGCTATGCCACGGTGGCGGAGCAGTGGCCTGCGGACGCACGGCCTTTGACCCAGAGACCGCCAAAGGTCATGGCCTTCGATATCTCGGATTCAACCCTGGTGACCGGCGAGAGCCGCTTCACCTGGTAGGCAACAGCGCGATGAACGACGTCACCATTTATCACAACCCCGCCTGCGGAACCTCGCGCAAGACCCTCGAAATCCTGCGGGAAAAGGGGCTCGAGCCCCGGGTCGTGGAATATCTCAAGGCTGGCTGGAGCGCGGACCTGCTCAAGGATCTGGTTCGCCAGACCGGCGGTCAGCTGATCGACCTGGTGCGGGAGCGAGGCACCCGGGCCGAGGAGCTCGGCCTGCTCGACCCGGCGACCTCGGACGCCGTGCGGCTGGAGGCCATGGTGGCCGACCCCATCCTGGTCAACCGGCCCATAGTCGTGACCCCCAAGGGCGCGGCCCTTTGCCGTCCGCAGGACAGGGTCCTGGACCTTCTCTGATCCCCGGCTCGCCCCGCGCGCGCATGGAGATGACAAATGCGCCAAGTCAGCCCATCCTCACCTCTGCTTAACCTTGTCTGATCAGGTTGCGGCGGCCCGGTATTTGCGGATTCGGTTGCCTGAGGTGTCAATTTGGCACCAGCTGAACAGGCCCGGTCCAGGGCATCGTATTGTAGGGGCACGATGCAAGAGTTTGATCCGAGACGCCCGACCCCCAGGATTGCCCCGCGGCTGCTCGTCGGGCTGGGTGGGTTTGCGGCTCTTGCCCTTGGGTGGAAGCTGACGGCCGCCGAGGCCACGGCTCCGATAACGGCTCAGCTCGATCCCGCCGCCATCTCGGCCCTTCAACACGTCGCCTTCACTGCTGCCGAGGCCCAGCCTGGCTTTGACCGCCCCGAGAGCATCGAGGTCAAGGTCCGCCCCGGTGAGACCTTTGAGGACGCCGTGCTCCGCGCCGGGGTCGCACCTGACGAAGCCCGGGCGGCCGTCCGCACCCTGTCTGAATCCATGGACACGGTTCACATCAAGGCCGGCATGGCCTTTGACGCCGCCGTGGCCCAGCCCCGCAGCCAGCGGGGGCCAGCCCGGCTGATCGGCCTGTCCCTGCGCACTGGCCCGGCCAATTCGCTTACCCTGTCGCGGACCTTTGACGGTGCCCTTCGTCTGAGGGAACTGGAAGAAAAGGTCAGCGCCGAACAGACCGTCGCCCGGGGCGAGATCCATGGCTCTCTCTATGAGAGCGCCTCGCGCCTGGGTGCCAACTCCGCCCTTGTCGTCAACATGGTCAAGCTGTTCGCCCACAAGGTGGACTTTGACCGGGACCTGAAGGCGGGTGACGACTTCACCATGGTCTTTGACCGCAAGGTGACCGAGAGCGGCAGGACCATCGAGACCGGCAATCTGGAATATGCCTCTATCAAGGGCATCCAGTTCTACCGCTTCGAGCGACGCGGCGGCGACATCCAGTATTTCGACGAAACTGGCAAGAATATCAAAGGCTTCCTGCTGCGCACCCCTGTGGACGGGGCGCGGATGACCTCGACCTTCGGCATGCGCCGCCACCCGATCCTGGGCTATAACCGTATGCACCAGGGTATCGACTTCGGGGCCGGGTCCGGCACCCCCGTGGTCGCCGCCGGTGACGGGGTTGTGGTCGAGGCCCGGCGCTGGAGCGGCTATGGCAACTGGCTCCGCATCCGGCACAATAATGGCTGGGAGACCGGCTATGCCCACCTGTCGCGCTATGGCAAGGGCATCAAGGCGGGCCAGAGGGTCAGCCAGGGCCAGGTGGTCGCCTATGTCGGGACTACGGGTGCCTCCACGGGCCCGCACCTGCATTACGAAGTCTGGCTGAACGGCAAGCGGACCAATCCCGTGGGCGCCAAGGTGCCTCAGGGTACCGTCCTGTCCGGTGCGGAACTGGCGGCCTTCAAATCCACCAAGCGCCGCATTGACAACCTGGTCGCTGAGCAGGCCCTGGCCGAGGTTGAACCCACCCGCAAGCTGGCCGCCCTGGATACCGCCCCCACCAAGGTCGCCCTGAGGCGCTAGGTCCAAGAAAAAAGCCCCACCGAAAGGCAGGGCTTTTTCCGTGTCCGGATAAGGGGCCGGCAGGCCCCTCACCTATCAATCGAAGATGATGACCGAACGGGCGAGTTCGCCCTTCTTCATGTCGGCAAAGCCCTCATTGACCTGTTCCAGCTTGATCCGCTGGGAGATCATCTCGTCGAGCTTCAGCTTGCCGTTCATGTAGAAGTCCACCAGACGGGGCATGTCCACGGGGAAGCGGTTGGAACCCATCATGGAACCTTGCAGCTTCTTTTCGCCAAGGAAGGCAGCGCCCGGCAGGGTGATGCTCTGGCCGATCGGGATCATGCCGATGACATTGGCAGTGCCGCCACGACGCAGCATGTTGAAGGCCTGCTCGGCGGTCTTGGACAGGCCGATGGCCTCGAAGGAGTGGTGAACCCCGCCCTTGGTCATTTCGAGCACTTCCTTGACCGCGTCGGTCTGGGAGGCATCGATGAAGTCGGTTGCGCCGAATTCGCGGGCCAGGTTGCCCTTGGACCCAACCATGTCGATGGCGATGATGCGGCCGGCACCGGCAATGGCGGCACCATTGATGGCCGAGAGGCCAACGCCACCGCAGCCGATCACGGCCACGGTCTCACCGGGGCGAACCGAGGAAGTATGGATCGCCGCGCCGACGCCGGTCATGACCGAACAGCCGATGAGGGCGGCACGGTCCAGCGGCATGTCCTTGCGGATCGAGACGCAGGCATGCTCGTGGATCAGCATGAATTCGGCGAAGGAGGACAGGTTCAGGAACTGGGGCAGAGGACGGCCGCCCTGGCTCAGGCGGGGCTCTTCATCCTGGCCGCGCTTGGTTTCCGGCGAGACGCAGAGGGAAAGGTGGCCGGTCAGGCACTGGTCGCAGTGACCGCAATAGGCCGACAGGCAGGTGATGACGTGATCGCCGACCTTGACGGTCCGGACTTCGGAGCCGATGGCCTCGACGATACCGGCGCTCTCATGGCCCAGAACCGCCGGAAGCGGGTGGGGATAGGAGCCTTCCATGAAGTGGAGGTCGGAGTGGCACAGGCCAGCGGCCTTGGTGCGGATCAGAACTTCGTGCGGTCCAGGCTTGTTGATCTGGACGTCCTCGATCTGAAGCGGCTTGCCCACTTCGCGCAGAACGGCGGCCTTCATCCGGCAGAACTCCCCAACCTCGCCCGCTTGATCGGGCGGTTTCTCGAACCCGCGGAATGGTCGCGGTGGCACAGCTTATCGCCGTTCATGTGGACGGCGCAAAGGGGTTTTCGCCCCCCTGCCCTAGTTGTTTGAATTGATCTGGTCCCGCAGCTCGCGCTTGAGAACCTTGCCCGTGGGTCCGATGGGCAGGGCCTCGACAATGCGGACCTCGTCGGGGGTCCACCAGCGGGCCACACGCTCGGACACATGGACCTTGAGAACCTCCGGGTCGGCGCTGTGGCCCGGCCTCAGGACCACCAGCAGCAGGGGCCGCTCGTCCCATTTGGGATGGGGCACACCGATGGCCGCGGCCATGGCCACGGCGGGGTGGGAACAG
>CAIYZB010000179.1 GCA_903930545.1 uncultured Alphaproteobacteria bacterium | reverse complement strand
CCGGTCAGGCCCGAACCGATCTGGCTGGCCAGACGGATCCGCTGGCTCTCGCCCCCGGACAGGGTTCCGGAGGCCCGGGACATGTTCAGATAGTCCAGACCGACATTGACCAGGAACCTCAGGCGATCATTGATCTCCTTCAGGATCCGCCGGGCGATCTCCATCTGCTTGTCGGTGAGCTGGGTCTCCAGGGCGGTGAACCAGTCTCCGGCCTGACGGATGGCCAGGCGCGAGACCTCGCCGATGTGCTTGCCGGCGATCTTCACGGCAAGGGATTCCGGCTTCAGGCGATAGCCCTCGCAGACCTCGCAGGGGGTGTCGGACTGGAAGCGGCCCAGCTCCTCGCGCACCCAGGCGCTGTCGGTCTCGCGCCAGCGGCGTTCGAGGTTGGGCAGGACCCCTTCGAAGGTCTTGTTGACCTCGTATTTGCGAGCATTGTCGTCATAGACGAACTTGATCTTCTGGCTGCCCGATCCGTAGAGCACGATCAGCTTCGCGGCCTCAGACAGACCCGACCAGGGCACATCCATCGAGAAGCCGTAATGGGCGGCCAGGGCCTGAAGGGTCTGGGTATAGAGGGGCGAAGGCCCCTTGGACCAGGGCGCGATTGCCCCCTTGTGCAGGCTCTTGTCCCGGTCCGGCACCACGCGCTCGGCATCAAAGGCGAGCTTCGCCCCAAGGCCATCACAGGCGGGGCAGGCACCGAAGGGGTTGTTAAAGGAAAACAGCCGCGGTTCGATCTCGCTGATTGTGAAGCCGGAGACCGGGCAGGCGAACTTCTCGGAAAACAGCATCCGGCGGGGTTCGGTTTCGCCTTCCGCGACATCGGCCCATTCAGCCACGGCAATGCCGTCGGCCAGCCTGAGCGCCGTTTCCAGGCTGTCGGCATAGCGGGTTTCCAGGCCAGGCTTGGTGACCAGCCGGTCCACCACGATGTCGATATCGTGCTTGAACTTCTTGTCGAGAACCGGTGCATCCTCAATGGGATAGAAGGTCCCGTCGATCTTCAGGCGCTGGAAGCCGGACCTCTGCCAATCGGCGATTTCCTTGCGATACTCGCCCTTGCGGCCGCGTACGACGGGGGCCAGCAGATAGAGGCGCTCGCCTTCCGGCAAGGCCGTCAGCTTGTCCACCATCATGGAGACGGTCTGGCTCTCGATGGGCAGGCCGGTGGCGGGGGAATAGGGCACCCCGACCCGGGCCCAGAGCAGGCGCATATAGTCGTGGATCTCCGTCACCGTGCCGACGGTGGAGCGGGGATTGCGGCTGGTGGTCTTCTGTTCGATGGAGATGGCCGGGGACAGGCCCTCGATAAGGTCCACATCGGGCTTGGACATCAGTTCCAGGAACTGGCGGGCATAGGCCGAGAGGCTCTCGACATAGCGCCTCTGACCCTCGGCATAGATGGTGTCAAAGGCCAGAGAACTCTTTCCTGAACCCGACAGACCGGTCAGCACCACCAGCTCACCGCGGGGGATGTCGACATTGACGTCTTTCAGATTGTGTTCCCTTGCGCCGCGCACGCGGATGAAATTCAGCTGTTCGGCCATCTTGCCCTGGAAATGATTGGGTCTGGCCGCACGCCGAGCCGGACCGCTTCAATGTAGTGGCGTGACTCAGGGATAACACAGGAACATTTTGAGAACAAAGCGCCTGGGCGCCGAATGTGCGTCGGCGTGGCGAATAAACCGAGGTGCAAAGCCCGAGCACTCAGGCCTAGGCTCGGTTCAAACTTGGGGGAGTCGCATCATGGGCCTTGATCGTCGTCAGTTGCTGGGGGGCGGCGTGGCCGCCGGGGCCCTGATCTCCCTTTCCGGTCCGGCCCGTGCCGCGGGTGCCGATGAGGCGGCCCTCAGCCGTCTGTCTGCCCTCAGCGACACCTTGTTGGTGACGACCCCGGAATCGGCAACCGCCCTTGGCCTCGACACCGGCGCGCGGGCGGGGCTGAAGGCGAAGCTGTCGGACCGGTCCTGGTCGGGGGTCCAGTCCTTGACCCAGCTTTGCAAAGACGAGGTCAAGGCGCTCAAGGCCATTCCCGAGGCTGGCCTCAGCCACGATGTCCGCATTCACCGCGATGTGGCCATCTATGCCATGCAGCTGGGGATCGATGCCGAGCCCTTCGCCTTTGGCGACAACACCGTCCTGTCGGCCATGAGCGAGAGCTCGACCCCCTATGTGGTCAGCCAGCAAAGCGGTCTCTTTGCCAGTGCGGCCGAGTTCCTCGACAGCCAGCACCAGATCGCTACCGCCGCTGATGCCGAGGCCTATCTGGACCGTCTGCACTGCGTGGCCCGGGAAATGGATGCGGAGACCAACCGGGTTCAGCGCGATGCCGCCTCCGGCGTTGTGGCTCCGGACTTTATCCTGGCCAATGCCCTGGGCCAGATGAACGGCCTGCTCCAGGTGCCGGGTGCCCAGTCACGCTTTGTGCATTCCCTGTCCCGCCGAACCCAGGAAAAGGGCCTGACCGGTGACTGGGGCGGCCGGGCCACCACCATTGTCCTGTCCGAGATCTATCCGGCCCTGACCCGGCAGAGGGACGTGCTCAAGGGCCTTGCCGCCAAGGCTGGCAGTGACGCCGGCGCCTGGCGGTTCAAGGACGGGGAGGCCTATTACAGCTGGTGCCTGAAACAGGGGACCAGCACAGATCTCACCGCCGAGGAGATCCACCAGGTCGGGCTGGAGCAGAACCGCGCCATCGAGGCCCGAATGGATGGCCTGCTCAAAGCTCAGGGCCTGACCCAGGGCACGGTGGGGGAACGGATGATCGCCCTGGGCAAGGACCCGCGCTATCTCTTCCCCAATACCGAGGCAGGTCGTGCGGCGGTCATCGCCGAGCTGAATCGTCTGATCGACGGGGTGCGGGGGCGTATTTCCCGTCAGTTCACCCTGAAGCTCAAGGCTCCGGTCCTCGCCAAGCCTGTACCTGTGGAGATCCAGGACGGAGCAGGGCAGGGCTATATGAACACCGGCTCCCTCGATGGTTCGCGGCCTTCGACCTACTATATCAACCTCAAGGACACGGCCAATTGGCCGAAGTTTTCCCTGCCCAGCCTGACCTATCACGAGACCATTCCGGGCCATGCCTGGCAGGGGGCCTATGTCACCGAGACGGGACAACTGCCCCTGATCCGCATCCTGTTCTCTGGCTTCAATGCCTATGTGGAGGGCTGGGCCCTCTATGCCGAACAGCTTGGGGACGAGATGGGCATGTATGCCGACGACTGGGCGGGCCAGCTGGGCTATCTTCAGGCCCAGAAGTTCCGCGCCGTGCGCCTCGTGGTGGACACCGGCCTGCATGCCAAGCGCTGGACCCGCCAGCAGGCCATCGACTGGGCCGTGGCCAATTCGGGCCGCACCGTCGGTGCCATGACCAGCGAGATCGACCGCTACATCTCCTGGCCCGGTCAGGCCTGCGGCTACAAGATCGGCCATAACGAGATCAACCGCCTGCGCGACGGTGCCAAGGCGGCCCTGGGCAGCCGGTTCGATATCCGCACCTTCAACGATACGGTTGTGCGAACCAGCGCCGTGCCCCTGTCGGTCCTGTCCAGCGAGATCGACGCCTATATCGCCCGAGGCGGGGTGGGCTGACCTATTTGGCAGCAGCCTGGGCGGCAGTGAGGACCCGAAGGGCATTGCCGCCCCAGAACTTGGCCATGTCCTGCGCGCTGTAGCCTTCCTTCACCATCCGGTCGGTGAGGGCAGGATAGTCCGTGATGTCTTCCAGACCTTCGATCCCGCCGCCTCCGTCGAAGTCGCCGGACAGGCCCACGTGGTCGATGCCCACCAGCTTCACCACGTGATTGATGTGGGCCATCAGGTCGTCGAGATTGGCCTTGGGCGTCGGCCACTTGGCCTCGATGGCCTTGCGCCCGGCATTGAAGGCCTCGCGCTGGTCGGCCGGCACGTCCCGCGGATTGCCACCCACGGACTTGATCAGCTCTGCCAGGGCTGCGTCCTTTTCCGGGATCTTGGGGATGTCCTTCATATAGCCGTTGAAGGCATTGATCTGGATGACCCCGCCCTTGGCGGCCAGGGCCTTGAGCCGTGAATCGTCGAGATTGCGCGGGTGGTTGTAAATCGCCTTCGACCCGGTGTGAGACAGGATGATCGGGGCGGTGGACAGCTCCAGGATCTGGTCAAAGACGTCGTCGCTGGAATGGCTGGCATCGATCAGGATGCCCAGACGATTGGCGTCCTTCACCCACTGCTTGCCCAGGGGCGACAGGCCGTGGAATTCGGGGCCCTTGGGATCGGTGGAGGAGTCCCCGAGATCGTTATTCAGGAAATGGATGGGCCCCATCATGGTGACGCCCAGGTCCTTGTAGGTCTGCATCATGGCGAGGTTGACGGCCACGGGGCTGGAATTTTCGATGCTGATGAAGACGAACTTCTTGCCCGTTGCGACCACCGCCCGGGCCTCGGCCTCGGTCCGGACCAGGACAAACTGGTCCAGGTGCTTTGCCACCATGTCGCGGATCACCAGACCCCGCTGAAGCCCGGCAATCATGGCCGCGGTATTGCCATCCAGGCCCCGCTCCCCCTGGCCGGTGAAGATGGCGAAGAAGCCGCCATCTACCCCGCCCTCGACCATCCGGGGATAGTCGACCTGGGTGCCGTCCTGCTCATAGCTGTGGCGGGCCATGATGTCCCATCCGGACCGGGCCACATTGGCCGGGGTGTCGAAATGGGTGTCCAGCACGATGGCGCTATTGTGGATGGCCAGGGACTTGGGCGGCTTGGCGGCCAGGGCCGGAGCGGTCAGGGCGAGGGACAGGACGGCGGCAGAGGCCAGGATCTTTTGCACAGACACAACTCCGGGAAAGGCTAGGGGGCAGGGTGTGCCCAAGCCAATGCACGATGCAAGAGCTTTGGGGCGATCCCCCTCCGTCACGCTTCGCGTGCCACCTCCCCCGGCGGGAGAGGAATGATCTAGAGCAATTGCTCCCCCGCCGGGGTAGCTGTCAGCTAGCTGACTGAGGGGGCCGACCCACCACGCGGAACACCGCATTGGCCCGGGCGCAGGG
>CAIYZB010000178.1 GCA_903930545.1 uncultured Alphaproteobacteria bacterium | reverse complement strand
TGGCCCATGAGCGTCCCCTGCCCGGAAGCGAGGCCCGAACTGCCCTCGTCACCGACTGGCTCGGCCCCATCTATCGCCCCGATGGTCGCAGCTGGCTGATCGATCCGCCGGTCGGGGCCTTTGCGGTAGCACAGCTATGCCTTGCGAGCCCTGAGGTCGATCTGGACCTGCTGCGGCTTGCCACGGAGAGCCTCGCAGCCATTGACCGACTTCGGCTGCTGACCCCTGAAGGTGCCCCCGTTCTTCTCCATCCCCTGGAGTCGGGAGCCGATGTCTCGCCCCTGTTCGACCCGCTGGTGGACACTTCGTCGCGACGCAACCTGCTGGTTGCCCACAAGGCGCTCACCAACCAGGTCACGGCCTGCGGCTATGACCTGGGCCGGGCCCGGGAGACCGGGCACAGCTTCATCGTCGCCGACCCCATCTTCTGCGGCTGGCATCTTCTGGCCCTGGAGGACCTGGCCCAGGCCTGGCGAAAGGCTGGAGATCCCACCCAGGCAGAGGCCCTTGAGGCCCGGGCGACAAGCCTGGCCCAGGCCATGGTCCGCGATCTGTGGTCAGAGGACCTGCACCTCTTTGTCGGCTACGACCATGTCGGTGCCCGACAGCTTCAGGTCGCGACCCTCGGCGGGATCATCGCCGCGGCGAGCCACAATATGAGAAACACCGGCCATGCCCGGCGCATCATCGAGGCCCATCTGAACCCGGAGACCTCGCGTTTCTGGGGGCCCCGTGGCCTGGCCTTCAATCCCCTGGATGGCCTGCCGATCAATCCCAAGGCCCTGCTCTGGCGGGGCGAAGTGGTCTGGGGCGCGACCCAGTACTGGGGATATCTTGTCCTCTCGCGGAATGGCCATGAGGCCATCGCCCGCCATCTGGCCCAGCAGATGGCCGACCTGATCTCGGTCTCGGGCTTTCGGGAATTCTACAGCGCCACCAGTGGCGAAGGCTTCGGTGCCGGGACGGAGGGCGGCTTTACCTGGCCGGCCCTGGTTCTCGACATGGTCCCAGCGACATCGACCGCATCCTGACCGGCGCGCAATTCGTATAGGCGTTGTCCATTCCGACGCGTGACATCTGACCCGGTGAGAGAAGCTTGGCCCAATCTACCCTGCGGGTGATCCTCGCAGACCAGTTGTCCACCCGGCTCGAGGTCGTGGCCGGGGCCGACAAGGCCCGGGACGTCTTCCTTATGGCCGAGGTGATGAGCGAGGCCACCCATGTCCGCCATCACGTCAAGAAGATCGCCTTCCTGTTCTCGGCCATGCGCCACTTTGCAGCAGCCCTGACGAAGGCCGGCTATCAGGTGCGCTATGTGACCCTGGAGGACGAGGCCAACAGCCAGAGCCTGGAGGGCGAAATCCTGCGGGCAGCCGAGGCCCTGACCCCGACAAGGATCGCCATCACCGAACCCGGCGAATGGCGGCTGAGGGAGAGCCTGGAGGCCTTGCGCCTGGCCCTGCCGGTGGATCTGGATATCCTTCCCGATACCCGCTTTCTCTGCAGCCATGAGACCTTCAGCGCCTGGGTGGGAGATCGTCGCGAGCTGAGGCTGGAATACTTCTACCGCGAGATGCGGCGCCGCTACGACATCCTCATGGAGCCCGACGGCAAGCCGACAGGTGGCCGCTGGAACTATGACGCCGACAACCGAAAGCCGCCCAAGGCCGGGCTGGACTCCCCACCCCGGCTGTCCTTCGCCAAGGATGCCATCACCCATGGGGTGCTGGACCTCGTGCGGCGGCGGTTTCCGGATGGCTATGGGGCCCTGGAGCCCTTTCATTTTGCGGTGACCCGCCGTCAGGCCCTGAAGGAGCTGGACCATTTCATCGTCCATATCCTGCCGGGCTTTGGCGATTATCAGGACGCCATGGTCCGGGGGGAACCCTGGCTACGTCACTCCCTGCTGGCGACCTATATCAATGCAGGACTGCTCTACCCGTTGGAGGTCTGCCAGAAGGCTGAAGCCGCCTTCCGCCAGGGCGCGGTGCCCCTCAATGCTGCGGAAGGCTTCATCCGCCAGATCCTGGGGTGGCGGGAATTCGTCAGGGGCATCTACTGGCACTTCATGCCCGGCTATCAGGACCTCAATGTCCTGGAGGCAAGCGAGCCCCTGCCTTCGCTCTACTGGAGCGGTGAGACCGCCATGGCCTGCATGCGCGAGGCCCTGGCCCATACCCATGACCACGCCTATTCCCACCATATCCAGCGCCTGATGATCACCGGCAACTTCGCCCTCATTGCCGGTCTGGACCCCAAGGCGGTGCATGAGTGGTATCTGGGGGTCTATGCCGATGCCTATGAGTGGGTCGAACTGCCCAATACGATCGGCATGGCCCTGCATGCGGATGGCGGGCTTCTGGCCTCCAAGCCCTATGCGGCAAGCGGCAACTATATCCGCAAGATGAGCAACTATTGCGAAGGCTGCACCTATGACCCCGCCGTGGCGGTGGGCGATCGCGCCTGTCCCTTCAATGCCCTCTATTGGGACTTCATCGCCCGCCACAAGGACCGGTTCGGCACCAATGGCCGCATGCCCTATGTCTATGCCAACTGGAACAGGATGACGCCCGAGCGCCAGACCGCGCTGAGAGACCAGGCCTGCGCCCATCTGGAGGCCCTTCGCGCAGGTCGTCTGTGAGCCTCGACGCACCTTGACTGTCATGACGGATCGCCGAAACTTCGAAACCAGTTCGGGTATTCGGGAGCAATCCAAAGTGACGACGCGGCGCAATCTTCTGGTTACTGCAATGGCGGTCCTTTGCTACCCGACCCTCGGAAGGGCCGCCCCCGCGGCCGGGATGACGCCAGAGGCAGAAGCCGAAGCCCTTGCCTGGGTGAAGGCCAATGCGCGGACCTTTTCAGAAGACCCGGAACCCCACGAACTGGCCGATGCCGCCAAGGCCCTGGCCGGGGCCCAGGTGATCGGCATTGGCGAGGCGTCCCACGGCAGCCACGAGGACCGGCTCTTCAAGGCCTCACTGATCCGCGCCCTCATAGAGCGGGGACAGGCCCGGATCATCGCCCTGGAATGCAACTTCCTGCCCGGCCGCGCCCTCGACCACTATGTCCAGACCGGTGAGGGCGACCCGACCAAACTGATGCGCGCCAACGGCTTTTTCGAAATCTGGCAATGTGAGGAAATGCTGGATCTCATCACCTGGGCCCGGGCCTGGAACCTGGCCGGTAAGCCGGCCGTGAGCATCATCGGCGTGGATTGCCAAGCCGTTGGCCGGGATGCGGACTTCGCCCTCACCTGGGTGGCAGAACATGACAAGGCGACGGCCGCAGCGAAACGGGACGAGCTGGCCCTGGTGGTCGGACCCGATGTGCGGACCAAGCGGATCGATGTGGTCGTTGGCGGCCTCAGCGCCGATCAGATGCAGGCCCAGATTGCCGCGACCAAGGGCTTGGTCGATTTTTTGAAGGCTCAAAGCCGCTGGGCAGCTCTGCCGGGCTATGACGATGCGATCAGCGCTGCACGGGCGGCCCATCAGGGACTGGTCGCCTTCGAACTGGAAACCAAGGGGGCACCAGCGCCGGCTGACGTCAGCTACTACGCCCGCCGCGACCAGTTCATGGCCGATAACCTGCTGGCCAGGAGCGGAGCGGTGCCCGCGGTCTATTGGGCGCACAATGGCCATGTGGTCCCTGCCCTCGGTCTGTTTGGCTCAGGTGAGACCTGCGGCGGATACCTTAGGCGCGCCTTGGGCAAGGCCTATCGCAGTGTGATCTTCGAATATGACCGCGCCACCCTGTTTGCCAAGGCCACCCCTCCCAGGGCCCCCGCGCCCCCATCCAGCCAGCCCATGCAAAGGCTTGAGCGTCCGTCCTTCCCGGGAACGCTCGGGTCAGCGCTTTCGGTTCTGGGGTTCGAATGCTTCTGGGTCGACCTTACGAGCCCACCGGATACCGCCGCCCTGAGGGCCTGGATGGCCCACCCCTATCGTCATGACTGGCCGGGCTCCGCCCTGGTGGACGGCGAGCTCGATCCAGACAGCCCCGACGTGGCCCTGGCCGGGCGCGTGGACCTGCTGGTCTTTTTCAGGCAGGTTTCGCCCGCCCGGTTCCTGCCCTTTGTGAAGACCGCCTGATTGCGCCCGTGAGCCCCAAACGCATCGCCAAGGCCAATCTCCCCACCAAGGTCTGCGCCACCTGTGGGCGACCCTTCACCTGGCGAAAAAAGTGGGAAAAGGTCTGGGACGAGGTGCGCTATTGCTCCGATGCCTGCCGGGCTAAGCGTTAGCCCCCGCACCGAAGAGGACACCCCCATGGCCCTGCCTACGGCGACCACGCACCAGGACCGCCTCCTGACCGTCAATATCAACCAGGAGCCTGTCCCTCCTGGGGATGTCAGCCTCACACCCCTGTTCCTC
>CAIYZB010000177.1 GCA_903930545.1 uncultured Alphaproteobacteria bacterium | reverse complement strand
CGGCCCCGGTGGGGGTGGCCGACATCTGCTTGACGATCATCTTGCCGAACAGCCAGTCATTGGCCACGGCCATCTTCAGGGCAAAGGGGGCCTGGGCCGCCAGGACCCCCAGCATGGCTCCGCCCGGACCCTTGGCCGACATGGGGAATGGGTTCTCGGCAATGGCCGTAACGGCCTTTGACAGGATCACAACCCCGCCGCCATCCTTGGGCGGCGCAGACGAGTGGCCGCCGGGAGCCTTGGCGGTGATCTTCAGGGTGCCATAGCCTTTTTCGCCGATCCCGATCAGGGCGACGGGACCGCCGGTCACCGGATTGTCCTTCACCACGGCCATGCCCTCGTCGAGAACCAGCTGGCCCTTGATCCCGGCGGCCTTCAGGGCGTCGGCGGCTGCATTGGCCCCGATGCCCCGGACCTCCTCGTCATGGCCGGAGACGAGGATCACTGTGCGCCGCGGCTTGAAGCCGGCCTTCAGCAGGGTCTCGGTGGATTCAAACAGGCCGATCAGGGAGCCCTTGTCGTCAATGGCCCCGCGGCCCCAGACCGCGCCCTCGGCGATCTGGCCGGCAAAGGGCGGGTGCTTCCAGTCGCCTTCGGTCCCGGCGGTCACCGGCACGACGTCCTGGTGAGCCATGAGGATGATGGGGGCCAGGGCGGGCTCGGAGCCCTTCCAGGTATAGATCAGGGTCCTGCCCCCCACGACCTGACGGCTCATGGCGGCATGGGACAGGGGATAGGTGGTGGTCAACCAGGCCTGGAGACGATCCCACTCTGCAGGCTGGTCGTCAGCCTTGTTCTGGTGGCTGACAGTCTGGAACTGGATGGCCCGGGACAGGTGGGCGGCGGCCAGGTCCAGATCGACCGTCACCGGGGCGGCGACCTTGATCCCCGAGACATCGGCCACGGCGGTGGGCTTGTAGGTCAGGGTGCGGACAACAACGATCCCGCCCACGGCCAGGGCGGCGGCCCCGATCCCTGCTGCAATCCTGGTTGCGGTCTTCATGCGTCTCTCCCCGACAATCCGGCGGACCCTAATCCCCCGGGGGTGTTCTGTGCTAGACTTGGGGGCAAGCATTTCCGCAAAAGGCTCCCATGGCTGCCTATCGCGTTCCGCGCCACCCCAAGGTCGAGGCCCATGCCCGTCGGCAGACCCGGATCGCCCGCATTGTGGGGCTGGTGCTGATTTGGGTCCTGCTAGGCACCCTGGTCCTGGTGGCTGAACGGGTGATCCCCACCCAGCACCTGCCCTGGAAGGCCCTCAGTGTCATCGATCCCGTGGGGGCGGCCACCATGGCCAAGGCCGCACGGACGGGGGCCAATCCTGCAGCCTGTCGCGCGGTCCTGCGTCAGGGCGGGCTCTTCTACGCCAACGCCCCTGCCCCGGTGGCGGGCGACAGCTGCGCCATTCCTGACGGGCTGAAGCTGACCAGCGGCATGGCCCCCCTCATGCCTGCCGATACAGTCATGACCTGCAAACAGGCCCTCGCGGTGAGCATCTGGGAACGGCAGGTGGTCCAGCCGGTGGCCTTCGAAACCCTGGGCCAGGCGGTGGTCGGGGTGGAGCATTTCGGCGCCTTTGCCTGCCGTCGGATCTATGGCCGCGAGGAAGGCCCCTTGAGCCAGCACGCCAGCGCCAATGCCCTGGATGTCTCCGGGTTCCGCCTGGCTGATGGCAGCGAGATCAGCGTCGAACGTGACTGGGCCGACCCCGGCCCCAAGGGTCAATTCCTGCGCCGGATCCGCGACGGGGGATGCCGGGTCTTCGTCACGGTCCTGTCGCCGGACTACAATGCCGAACACGCCAACCACTTTCACCTCGACATGGGCGGCTGGCCGCTCTGCGCCTGAGAAGGCCTTGACCTGCGCTTTTGGTCCCCGGCAAATGGCTCCCATAATCAAACATATGTTTTAGGGATGAGACCCATGGGTGAACTGTTCGATCTGGCCGGCAAGGTTGCCATCATCACCGGCTCCTCCAAGGGGATCGGCAAGGCCACGGCCGAGCGCATGGCCGAACATGGGGCCAAGGTCGTCATCTCCTCCCGCAAGGCCGGGCCCTGCGACGAGGTGGCCGCCGAAATCAATGCGACACACCCGGGCTCAGCCATCGCCGTTCCGGCCAATATTTCGTCCAAGGACGATCTCCAGCGTCTGGTGGACGAGACCCGCAAGGCCTTTGGCAAGATCGACATCGTGGTCTGCAATGCCGCCTCCAATCCCTATTACGGGCCGATGAGCGGCATCAATGACGACCAGTTCCGCAAGATCCTGGAAAACAACATCATCGCCAATAACTGGCTGATCCAGATGGTGGCCCCGGAAATGATCGAGCGCCGGGACGGGGCAATCGTCATCATCTCGTCCATCGGCGGCCTGCGCGGCACCTCGGTGATCGGGGCCTATGCCATCTCCAAGGCAGCCGACATGCAGCTGGCCCGCAACCTGGCCCAGGAGCTGAGCCCCCATAATATCCGCGTCAACTGCATCGCGCCTGGCCTGGTCAAGACCGACTTCGCCAAGGCCCTGTGGGACACCCCGGAGGGCGAGCGCCGCTCCAGCTCCGGCACCCCCCTGCGCCGTCTGGGCGAGCCGGACGACATCGCCGGGGCGGCGGTCTTCCTGTCGTCCAAGGCCGGGTCCTGGATGACCGGCCAGACCGTGGTGATCGACGGCGGGTCTACTTCCTGATCAGATCCCGGGCCTTGGCCATGCGCACGATGCCCTCGTCGAGGGTTTCGTCCCCCTTGGCAAAGCACAGGCGCAGGATGGTCGTGACCGGGTCTGCCTCATAGAGGGCCGAGACCGGGATCGAGGCTATGCCGGCCTTGTGGACCCCGTGCAGGGCAAAGCTGCGGTCATCCAGCTCAATGCCCGATGCGGCGAGGTCGATGGTCAGGAAATAGGTCCCCTGACCGGGCAGGACGACGAAGCCTTCGGCCACCAGGCCGGATTCCAGGCGATCCCGGGACCGTTCCATCTCCCGGGGCATGGTCTCGAACCAGTCCGCCGCCGTTTCCAGGCCATAGGCCACGGCGGTCTGGAGATTGGGGGCGGTGGTAAAGGTCAGGAACTGATGGGTCCGGGCTATGGCGCGGGTCAGGTCCGGCGCGGCGCAGATGAACCCCACTTTCCAGCCGGTCAGGCCGAACATCTTGCCTGCCGAGCCGATCTTGACACAGCGATCCCTCATGCCGGGAAAGCCCATGAGGGGGTGGTGACGGACCCCGCCGAAGACCACCTGTTCCCAGACCTCGTCACAGATGGCGGTCAGATCGTGGCGGACGCAGAAGGCGGCCAGCAGGGCCAGATCCGCCTCGCTGACCACCACACCGGTGGGATTGACCGGATTGTTCAGGACCAGGAAGCGGGTCTTTGGCGTCACGGCGGCTTCCAGCATGGCCTCGGTAAAGCGCCAATCGGGCGGAGACAGGCGGATCAGTTTCGGCACGCCCCCCGCCTGGCGGATCACCGGCAGATAGGAATCATAGAGGGGCTGGAAACAGATCACTTCGTCGCCAGGCTGGATCAGGCCCAGAAAGACCGCCGCCAGGGCCTCCGTCGCCCCGGAGGTGATGGTCACCTCCTTCGTCCAGTCCAGGCCCAGGCCCTGATGGCGGCCATAATGGGCGACCACGGCCTGTCTAAGTTCCGGCAGGCCCGCCATGGGGGGATACTGGTTATAGCCATTGAGGACGGCATCGGCGGCTTTCTGACGGATGGCCAGGGGGCCTGGATCATCGGGAAAGCCCTGGCCCAGATTTATGGCACCCAGGTCCCTCGCAAGCCCCGACATCTCCTCAAATACCGTCATGGGCAGATTTGCGAAGATGGGATTGGCCATGGGGCTTGCCTGTCGGATTTCGGCCAGCAAGATTACCGGCATGACCATCCTGCCCTATGAACCCCGTCACGCGGAAGCCTGGCGCAGCCTCAATGAGGCCTGGATTTCCACCCTCTTCGTTCTGGAGCCCAAGGACCGGGAGGTTCTGAACGATCCCCAGGGCAAGGTGATCGACAGGGGCGGCGAGATCTTCATCGCTGAACTGGATGGGGAGCCGGTGGGCTGTGCCGCCCTGCTGCCCCTGGAGGATGGCGGATATGAACTGGCCAAGATGACGGTGTCGGAGGCCGCCCGGGGCACGGGGCTGGGGCGCAAGCTGATGGACACCTGCATTGCCCGGGCGCGGGCGCTTCAGGCACCCCGGCTCTATCTGGAAACCAATTCCGGACTGGCCCCGGCCCTTGGGCTCTACAGGGCTGTGGGATTTGTGGATCTGCCCGCGCGGGACACGGCCTATGCCCGGGCGGATGTCTTCATGGAGCTGGCGCTTAGCGAGCCCCCTCCGTCACGCTGACGCG
>CAIYZB010000176.1 GCA_903930545.1 uncultured Alphaproteobacteria bacterium | reverse complement strand
TCTCATACCGAGAACCGTCATAGTGAGGTTCATGTGATCGCCGAAGAACCCCGCAATAGTCGTGCCAAGGCCCAGGATGCCCTTGAAAGCATCGACGATGGTGGTGGAGCCTTCGGCCACTGCCTTGAAGGAGGTATTGGCGAACTTGGCCCAGGCACCCGCGAGGGAGTCCATCTGGGTGGCGGCGGCCTTCGCGGAGTCCCCGCCCATCACGATGGCCTGACGCATGTTGTCGAAGTTGTCAAGGCCATTCATCAGCGAGGCGACCGCCGAGGACGTGCGGGTGCCGAAGGCGGCGAAGGCGTCCGCCGTGGTGAAGCCCGCCTCCTTCAACGTCTTGAGGACGGTCGGGAGACCCCGAGCCTGAATATCCACATCGTTCAAGCCGAGCCCGAGCCGGTCCAGGACGGCCCGGAACTTTTCGGTCGGGTTGACCAGCTCCTCGATGACTTGGCGCAGACCCGTGCCGAGGGTCGAGCCCGACCGGATGCCGGTATTCGACATGACGGCCAAGGAGGTGGTCATATCCGCCAAGCTGACCCCGGCATCGGCAGCGACGTTACCGGCGTATTGGAGGCCAAGGGCGAACTTCTCGGCATCCAACTTGGAGACGTTCAGCGCGGCGCTGACCATGTTGGACACGACGCTCATCTGAGACGCCGACATATTGAACGCGCCCATCACCGAGGTGGCGATGTCCACAGCGTTCTTGAGATCGGTTCCCGTCGCGGTGGCGAGCTGCCCGACGGCCTTGATCGACTCCTGGATCTGGACAGGGGACATGCCCGCCTGAGCCATGATGGTAGCCGCCTTGGCCACCTCGACCGAGGAGAACTTGAACCCGGTAGCCACAGCCAGGAAGGTCTTACCGAGCTTCTCGGCTTCGACATTGGTGGCCCCGGTGATGGCCTGGAGATTCTTCAGCTCGGCTTCGAAGTCCACGACGAACTTCCGAGCATCGCTCAGACCCGTCATGAAGCCACCAAGCAGGGCATAATTCGCACTGATCCGGGCCTGGATCGCCAGAGCGTTCAGACCCCCGTTCGCGTCCATCCACGCGCTGGCGGAGGCGAACCGCTTATCGACATAGTCGGCCCCTACCCCGCCGGTCCCGGCGGCCCCGGCCCTAACCGGAGCGTTGGCAGCCTTCTGGGCAGCTCGGTAGTCCACCAGGGCTTTCAGGGCCTCCCGATAGGCAAGGGTCTCCTTCTCGATGAGAGCAACGTCCCCAGTATCACGGGCCGCCTGCCAGCTTGAGCGAGCAGAACGGGCAAGGTTCCGCAGTTCCTGCTGGGTATCGATCCCGGAATAGGTAGCAGCCTCGGCCCGCTGCTCTTCAGCCTTCTGTCGGGCCGAGAGGACCCCCGTGATGCTGGTCTTGGGATAGAACTTCTCAGCGGTCTTGTTCTCGGCGGCCGCCTTCGCCGCGCTCAGTTTCTCCTCGATCTTCAGTTCGGCACGAGCGAGCGTCTCCAGGATGCTGATGCGCTTCTCGGCGGCCTTCTCCCGAGCCGAATTGAACGCCTTGTCCTGCGCGATGGCCGCCACGTGCGCCTTATCCATCAGGGCGGCGGCGGCGGCGGCACCCTTCCGTTCGACCTCCGCACGAGCCTCATTGCTGGCCATGATGGAGGCTGCGGCCTTCTTGGCCGTGTCGGCCTCCTCCTGGAGGAGGGTGATACGCTGACGAATTGCCGCCAGGGCGCGCTCACCCCGCTCGACCGCCGCGCGGTTCTGGGTGTCAGCCCCGCGCTTCACCATGCCCTCTTCGAGCTTCTGGAAAGCCTGGAGCCGCTCGATCTGGGTCGAGAGGTGGGCGTTCGAAGACTTCAGGGCTGCCGAGAGCGCCGAGCCATACCCTTTCGGGTTCATGGCCGCGTACTTCTCCATCAGCGCCCGTTCGTTGGCATTGTCTGGGGCCGCGAAGTTCGACTTCGCCACGGTGCCTTTGATGGCCCGTTCGAGCCCGCTGGTGAAGCTCTGGAACACGCTGCCATCGAGGCTCTTGAAGCCAGCGGCGATGCCCTTGGTGATGGCGTTGGTCATGCCGATCTGGAGAGCGTCACCTCCGAAGAGAGCGCCCTGCCCGATCAGGTCCTTGAGCTGGGAGGCCAGCTTGCTATTGGTGTTGAGGCCGTTCAAGCGGTTCTGGAAGTCCTTGACGGCCCCTTCCAGGGTCTCGAACTTCTGCCCGACCTTATCCAGCTCCTTGAGGAGCTGTGACGCAGAACCTGTGAGTTCGATGTCGGGCTTGCCGGGACCTGTCATTCTAACCTCCAAGTACGGCTGCCAAAGCGATTTGGGCTTCCGCGAAGTTTGCCGGGGGGGCTTGCTTCTTTTCCTCACCGCCTCCGAAGGCCAAGGATACGACCTTCATCAGGTGGCAGAACTCCTGCACGGACTTGCTGTGCTCATACCCGAGCCGCAGCTTCACCTTGACCTTGAGGTCTTCCAGGGTGTGTCCCCAGAAGACCTCTCTCAATCCACTCGGCGTGGCTTCAAAGGCCCAGCAAAGGGCCTCTTCGAAGGTCAGGCCAGAATACCATCCGAGGAGGACTGCTCCAGGGCCTTCATTGTCGCCGTCACCTGAAGCTGAGCTTTTTGGGCGCGGCGCAAGAAAAAACCCAGCAGGTGGTCCTGAGCCCACTCCAGCAGATTTTCCGAGTCCGTCAGGGACACGTAAACGTCTTCGGGGGTCACCGCTTCGATGACCCGACCGGCCTTGTTCCGCTTGGACAGCAGGGCACCCATGAAGGCATCGCGGGCCTCGCCGTCTAGGACCACGCCGGGGATGTTGTCGAGATTGGGGACGAGACGCGCCAGCTCGGACAGCAGTCCGTAGGACATGAAGACTTCATGAGGCTGGTCGT
>CAIYZB010000175.1 GCA_903930545.1 uncultured Alphaproteobacteria bacterium | reverse complement strand
TTCGGCAAGGCCAGCGACCGGGTCTATTTCATGACCTCGGACGATGACGACAAGCGGGCCTTCAAGTCTTCCCGCCTGGACGGCTCGGATGTGCGCACCCACCTGCTGTCAGAATTTGCAGCGGAATATGCGCTGTCGCCGGATGAATCCTTTGTGGCCTGGACCGAGCGGTTCAACGCCTATGTCATGCCCTTCGTCACCACGGGCCGGACCATCGACCTGTCGCCAAAGACCACCAGTCTGCCGGTCACCAAGGTCACCCGGGATGCCGGCAACTACATCCACTGGTCGGGCGATGGTCAGAAGCTGTGGTGGAGCCTGGGCCCGGACCTCTATTCCCGGACCCTGAAGGACAGCTTTGCCTTTGTGGACGGTGCGCCCTCGACCCTGCCCAAGCCCCCCGAGGCAGGGACGGACATCTCCTTCACCCAGGCCTATGCGGCACCTTCTGGCCGGATCGCGGTCACCGGCGGACGGATCATCACCATGAAGGGCGAAGAGGTCATCGAAGATGGCGTCGTCCTGATCCAGGGCAACCGCATCGAAGCCGTCGGTCCCCGGGCCAGCGTCACAGTGCCGGCCGATGCCAAGGTCATCGACGCCACCGGCAAGACCCTCATGCCCGGCATGGTCGATGTCCACTGGCACGGGTCCATGGGTTCGGACCAGATCATCCCGCAGCATAGCTGGGTGGACTATGCCGCCCTGGCGTTCGGGGTGACGACGATCCACGACCCGTCCAATGACTCCGCCGAGATCTTCGCCCATTCGGAACTGGCCAAGGCTGGCGACCGGGTGGCCCCGCGGATCTTCTCCACCGGAACCATCCTCTATGGGGCCAAGTCACCCTTCACGGCTGTGATCGAAAGCCTGGAGGATGCCCGCTCCACCCTGCGCCGGATGCAGGCCATCGGGGCCTTCAGCGTCAAGAGCTACAACCAGCCCCGCCGCGACCAGCGCCAGCAGGTCGTCCAGGCCGCCCGCGAACTGAAGATGATGGTGGTGCCGGAGGGCGGTTCGCTCTTCGAGCACGACATGTCCATGGTGGTCGATGGCCATACCGGTCTGGAACACACTCTGCCGCCGGCCAAGATCTATGAGGATGTGAAGCAGCTCTGGAGCCAGACCAAGGTGGGCTACACCCCGACCCTGGTGGTGGCCTATGGCGGTTCCTCCGGTGAGAATTACTGGTACCAGCACAGTGATGTCTGGGCCGATCCGCGCCTGTCCAAATTCGTCCCACGTCGCATCCTCGACTCCGTTTCCCGCCGTCGGGTCATGCAGCCCGATGACGAGTGGAACCACATCGACATCGCCGCCGCTGCCAAGCAGCTCAATGACCTGGGCGTCTCGGTCCAGCTGGGTGCCCATGGTCAGCGCGAGAGCCTCGGAGCCCATTGGGAACTGTGGATGATGGGGCAGGGGGGCATGAGCAATTTGCAGGCCCTGCGGGTGGCGACCCTGAACGGGGCCCGCTATCTGGGCCTCGACAAGGACATCGGCAGTCTGGAGGCCGGCAAGCTGGCCGATCTGCTGGTTCTCGACGCCAATCCCCTGGAAAACCTGAGGAACTCAATCTCGGTTCACTACACCATCGCCAATGGCCGGGTCTTTGATGCCCAGACCATGAACGAGGTGGGCAAGCCTGCCCGTGCCCCCTTCTGGTTCGAGTCATCGGGAGGCGAGGCCTGGGCGGCGGGGGTCACCGAGGCTCGCGCCAATGGCCACGAGGACTGACGGACCTAGACCTCGCTTCTCGGAAGCGGGGTCTCGACTGTTCCCAGGGCGTCGGCCAGACGCATCTTGGCTGAGCCGGGCTTCAGGGGCTGTTGCTGGCTGGGGTCCGGGGTCCAGCCGGTCAGGGTGATGATCTCGAAACTGGCGGGCACCCGCCCGTCGGGTTCCGCGAACTTCTGGATATAGATCTCGCAGGCCCGGTTCAGGACCGACCGGGTCAGAGGCCGGGGATGGCGTTCGGCCAGGATGCTGGTCTCGCCCATGGCCCTTAAGTCCGCCATCAGGCGGATGGGATGGGCATAGCGCACCGTCACCCGGTCGATATCGGCCACCGGCAGGGCAAAGCCCGCCCGTTGCAGCAGGCTGGCCGCATCATTGGCATCGGCAAAGGGCGAGACCCTGGGCCCGGCCCCGCCGGTCAGTTCCATCTCGGCTTCCATCAGGGACTGACGCAGTTCGGTCAGGGTGGCGCCGCCAAAAAAGGCCCCGATGAACAGGCCGTCGGGCTTCAGGGCCCGGCGGATCTGGATCAGGGTGCCGATGACGTCATTGGTCCAGTGCAGGGCCAGGGTGGAAACCACCAGATCCAGCTTTGCAAAGGCAAAGGGCAGGCGTTCCTCGTCAGCCACCAGACCTGGGCGGTCGCCCAGCATGCCCGCTGACAGGTCTGTCTCGATCAGGTGGCCCACCCGGGCCTGGGCATCGCTCCCGGCCAGGGCCTGACGGAAGACGCCGTTGCGGGCGGCGAGGTCGACGGCCAGGGGGAAGTTGCGCATGATGGCCTCCAGACGCATGACGGCGTCCTCGGCGGCCCGGCGTTTCAGGAAGTCGGCGGTTCCATAGCCAGGCGCCGCCCGGGTCAAGCGGCGGCGCAAAAGCTCACGGTCGAACAGGCGGGGAGGCATGGACATGGGATCACAGGATGGCGGGTTCCGCACCGTCTGGAAACCGGCCAGCCTGGCGAAAGCTGCGGGCCGTTCGTTTCTGGACCTGATTTTTCCACCCCAGTTGCTGGATGGCGGACCCAGACCCCAGTTGACGGGCCTGAGCGCCGAAGCCTGGAGCCGGATCACATTCATCGACGATCCGGCCTGTGATGGCTGTGGTCTGGCTTTTGAATTCTCGCCCGGGCCCGGGGTGAGGTGCCCTGACTGCGAGGCCCGGCCGCGTCGTTTTGACCGGGCCCGGGCGGCCTGTCTCTATGACGAACATTCCCGCGACCTGATCCTGCAGCTGAAACATGCCGACCGCACAGATCTGGCCCCGCTCTTTGCCCGCTGGCTGAGCCGCTCGGCTCGGGACCTGATCGAAGGGGCCGATGTCCTGGTGCCCGTGCCCCTGCATCCCCGTCGCCTGCTGGCCCGGCGCTATAACCAGATGGCCGAGATTGCCCGGCCCCTGTCTCGCATCGCGGGACTGATCTATCTGCCCGACAGCCTGATCCGGACCCGGGCCACGGACAGTCAGGGCGGCAAGTCCGGCACCGGCCGGCGGCGCAATGTGGCCCAGGCCTTTGCCGTGCCCGCTGGCAAGGTTTCAGGGCTGGCGGGAAAGCGGGTTCTGCTGATTGATGACGTCCTGACCACCGGTGCCACGGCAGAGGCCTGTGCCCTGGCCCTGAAGCGCGCCGGCGCCTCAGGGGTTGACCTCGCCGTCATTGCGAGGGTGAAAGAAGCAGCAAACCGTCCCATATGATGGGGATCGGAACAGTCTTGAGGTCCAGGTCCATGGCCGACATCACCATCTACACCAAGCCCTACTGCCCCTTCTGCATCCGCGCGGTCTCCCTGCTCGAGAAGAAGGGCGTCGCCTTTACCGAGATCGAGGCGGCCTTCAATGCGGAAAAGAGGCAGGAAATGATGGCCCGCTCTGGCGGACGGGCGACCTTCCCTCAGATTTTCATCAACGACCAGCACATCGGCGGCTGCGACGACATGATGGCCCTGGAGGCCGACGGCAAGCTCGATCCCCTCCTCGCGGCCGAGGCCTGAGGCCTTGCGCGTCGGCCTGATCCAGACCCGGACCCCGGCGACTCAGGCCGCAGCCCTTGCCCATCTGGAACCCCTGATCCGTCAGGCGGCAGGCGAGGGCGCACGCCTGATCCTTACGCCTGAGGGATCAAACCTTCTGCAGAAGGACCGGGAAAAGCTCCTGCCCCTGCTGAAGTCTGTAGAGGAGGATCCCGTGGTCAGCGGGGTCCGCGCCCTGGCCCGCGAACTGGGGGTGGAGATCCTGCTGGGCTCGGTCCTGGTGAAGCGCACTGATGGCAAGGCAGCCAACCGCGCCGTGCTGATCGCCACCAATGGCGAGATCACCGCCACCTATGACAAGCTGCACATGTTCGATGTGGACCTGCCGACGGGAGAGTCCGCCCGGGAGAGCGCCACCTATGAACCCGGCGAACAGGCGACCATCGCCCCGGCCGGTGGGACGGTCCTGGGTCTGACCATCTGTTATGACATGAGGTTCCCGGCCCTCTATCGCGCCCTGGCCCTGGCAGGCGCGAAGATCATGGCCGTCCCCTCCGCCTTTACCCGTCCGACCGGGGCGGCCCATTGGGAGATACTGCTCCGGGCCCGGGCCATCGAGACCGGCAGCTTTGTCCTCGCCCCTGCCCAGGGCGGCTTCCATGAGGATGGTCGCGGAACCTGGGGCCACAGCCTCGCCATCGCCCCCTGGGGCGAGATCATCGGTGAACTGGCCCATGACGAGCCCGGGGTCCTGGTGGTCGATCTTGACCTCGACAAGGTCGAGACGGCGCGCCGCGCCATTCCGGCCCTGGCCAATGCCCGGGACTTCCGCGCCCCATGATCCGCTACGCCCTGATCTGCGGCCGGGACCACGGTTTCGAGGGCTGGTTCGGCAGTTCCGATGACTATGACGACCAGCAGGGACGAGGTCTGGTGGAATGTCCGGTCTGCGCCTCCCGCGATGTGCGCAAACAGATCATGGCGCCGGCCGTGTCCGGCACCAAACGGCGGGGCGAACCGGAAATGACCCCTGAAGTCCGCTCCATGGTCATGGAGGCCATGGGCAAGGTGCGTCAGCATGTCGAAGACAATTTCGACTATGTGGGAGACAGCTTTGCCGCCGAGGCGCGGGCCATCCATGAGGGGGTGTCAGAAGATCGCGGCATCTATGGCGAGGCCTCCCCCCAGGAGATTCGTGACCTCACCGAGGACGGTATCCAGATCGCCCCCCTGCCGCCTGCTCCCCCCAAACCCACCGAGCTCAACTGATCCTGCAGGGTCGATAGCGGTTTCAATTTGCCGACCGGATGTTCTAGGCTCTGCCTTCATTTGAGAGGCCCAGCCCATGATCCGTTCGATGTTCCTTGCCGCCACGGCGCTTGCCACCCTTGCCATGGGCGGCGTCGCCCAGGCCGAGGTCCGCCCAGACCAGCAGACCTTCCGGGGGCTCTACAAGGAACTCATCGAGATCAACACCACCCTGTCGGTGGGCAGCTGCACCAGGGCCGCCGAGGCCATGCAGACCCGCCTCAAGGCAGCCGGCTATGCCGGTTCCGACCTCCAGCTGATCGTGCCGCCGGACCGTCCAAAGGATGGGGCCCTGATCGCTGTGCTCAAGGGCTCCAATCCCAAGCTCAAGCCCATCATGCTGCTGGCCCACATCGATGTGGTTGAGGCCAAGCGCGCCGACTGGGAACGCGACCCCTTCACCCTCATCGAGGAAGACGGCTATTTCTATGCCCGCGGGGCCAGTGACGATAAGGCCCAGGCAGCCATCTTCACCGACTTGATGATCCGCTACCGCCAGGAGGGCTTCAAGCCGAAGCGGGGACTGAAACTGGCCCTGACCTGTGGTGAAGAAACCCCCGATACCTTCAACGGCGTCAGCTATCTCATCAAGAACCACCGCGACCTGATGGATGCGGAATTCGTGCTGAACGAGGGGGCCGGTGGCCGTCTCGATGCCTCCGGAAACTATGTCTCGGTGGGCATCCAGGCGGGCGAGAAGGTCTATCAGGACTATACCCTTGAGGTGACCAACAAGGGCGGACACTCCTCCGTCCCGGTCCGCGACAATGCCATCTATCACCTGGCCGGGGCCCTGGCCCGGCTCGCCAGTTTCGACTTCCCGGTGAAGCTCAATGACGCCGTACGCGGCAATTTCGAGCGCATGGCCGTGATCGAGGGCGGGGCCTCAGGGGCGGCCATGGCCGCTGTGGTCAAGGATCCCGCCAATGCCGCCGCCATTGCCGAGGTCGCCCGCGACCCCGCACGCAACTCCATGATGCGCACCACCTGCGTGGCCACCATGGTCGAGGCCGGTCACGCTCCCAATGCCCTGCCCCAGAGGGCGCGGGCCAATGTGAACTGCCGCATCCTGCCGGGTGAGAGCATCACCGGTGTGGCCGACACCCTGAGGTCGGTCTTTGCCGATGACGCGGTTAAGGTGACCCTGGTCGGCGAACCCAGCCCTGTCTCGCCGCCGCCGGTGCTCGACAAGCGCATC
>CAIYZB010000174.1 GCA_903930545.1 uncultured Alphaproteobacteria bacterium | reverse complement strand
GGAGTTCATGGGCTCCATGGTGGCATGGGCGAGGAAGGGGAAGTCGTAGGTGGCTTCGAAGATCTGGCCCTGCGGGGCCTTGGCCATGTCGCCCTTGGAGTCAAAGGCCTGCCATTCGGTCTTTTCCGGCAGGGTGCCCTTACCCGCGGCCCATTCGGTGTAGGTGGCCTTCAGGGCGTCCGAGCTGGCTGAGGTCGCCTTGGCATCATCCCAGACAACCTTCAACGCATCGCGACCCTGCTTGGCGGCCCAGGTGCTCTCAGCAACAACGGCCACACCGGTGGGGATCTGGAAGGCATCGACGACCCCGGCAACCTTCTTGGCCGCTGTGGCATCAAAGCTCTTCACGGTCGCGCCGAAGCGCGGGGCATGGGCCACCATCGCCACCAGCATATTGGGCAGCTGGACGTCCTGGGTGAAGCGGGCGGTGCCGTTGCTCTTGGCCAGGCCATCCTTGCGGCGGACCCGGTCAGTGCCGATCAGGGTGAAGGTCTTGGGGTCCTTCAAGGTCGGGGTCTTGGGCGGCGCGATCTTGGCAGCCTCGGCGATCAGCTCGCCAAAGCCGGCGGACTTGCCGGACTTGTGAGACAGAACCCCGTCCTTGACGGTGATTTCAGCGGCCGGGACCTTCCATTTGGCGGCGGCGGCCTCCACGAACATGGCCCGGGCCGAGGCCCCGGCGGCGCGCAGCTGGGGCCAGGAATTGGAGATGGCCGAGGATCCGCCGGTGCCCTGAACACCCATGCCGAGATTGGCATAGACCTTGGCATTGGCCGCGGCCTGTTCGACCTTGACCTTGGACCAGTCGGCATCGAGTTCCTCGGCGACGATGGCGGCGAGGCCGGCATGGTTGCCCTGGCCGAACTCGATATGTTTGGACACCACCGTCACGGCCCCGTCGGCCGCGATCTTGATGAAGGGACCGAAGGCCCCGAAATCGTTCTTGGCCCCTACGGCCAGGACGTCACCGGGGCCGCAGCCCACCAGCAGGGCCCCGCCCACCACGGTGGCACCGACCACGAGGTCGCGGCGGGTATTGCCGCTCTTCAGGTTCTTGGAATTCACAGGCGCATTCATGGGTCTGTCCTTACGCCTTGGCTTGGGTGGCAGGGGTCATGCCGGCGGCATCCTTGATGGCCGCGCGGATGCGCTGATAGGCCCCGCAGCGGCAGACATTGCCGTCCATGGCCGTGTCGATGTCCTTGTCCGAGGGCTTGGGCGTGGTCGCCAGCAAGGCCACGGCCGACATGACCTGACCCGACTGGCAGTAGCCGCACTGGGGCACATCGTGCTTCACCCAGGCTTCCTGGACGGGGTGCTTGCCTTCCAGGCCCTCGATGGTGGTGATCTTGATCCCGGCCAGGCTCTCGATGGGCATGGAGCAGGAACGGATGGGCTGGCCATCGGCCAGGACCGTGCAGGCCCCGCACTGACCAATGCCGCAACCGAACTTCGACCCGGTCAGGCCCAGCTCGTCGCGAAGAACCCAGAGAAGGGGGGTATCCCCCGTGGCCTTGACCGCAACGGCCTTGCCATTGACATCCAGTGTAACTGACATGGGTAGAGACCTCCCCCCGAGGTGTGATTGCGGCCTGATCTTAGCATCGCTCAGACGGATTGGTAGGGGGCGTAGCCGAAGGCCTGAAGTGCGGTTAGGCTTGGGGGGTCATTCCGGAGATCTGCCGTGCGTCTTCCTGCCCTCGCCTTTGCCTTCGTGACCCTGTCCGCAACGCCGGTCCTGGCCGCCGACGGGGCCAAGACCTTTCTGCTCCAGTGCAAGTCCTGCCATGCGGCCAAGTCGAGCCTGATGGGCCCGGCCCTGACCGGGGTCGCCGGGGCCAAGATCGCCGGACGGGCGGACTTTGCCTATTCTGCCGGGCTCAAGGCCAAGGCCGGGACCTGGAGCGATGCCAATCTCGAGGCCTATCTCGCAGCCCCCACCAAGTTCGCGCCTGGCAGCCGCATGCCCCAGGGTGTCGCCAATCCTGCGGACCGGGTGGCGGTCATCGGCTATCTCAAGACCCTGAAATAGGCACACCCACCCCATGGACGCCTTTCCGGCCTTTTTCCCCCTGGCGGGGCGACGCATCGTCATTGCCGGAGTCGGGGAGGGGGCCGATGCCAAGGCGCGACTGCTGGCCTCATCCCCGGCAGACATTATCCGCCTTGAGGGGGCGCAGGCCCAGGATCCGGCCGCCTATGCCGGGGCGATCCTGGTCTTCATCGCCAGCCCGGACCCTGACTTCGTCGCCAGCGCCCTAAAGGCCGCGCGGGCCGCTCATTGTCCGGTCAATGTGGTGGACCGGCCGGAGCTCTGTGACTTTACCACCCCGGCGGTGATCGATCGCGGCGAGGTGGTGGCCGCCATCGGCACGGGTGGGGCCTCCCCAATGCTGGCCACAATGCTGCGTCAGGACATCGAGGCCCGGGTGCCCGAAGGGGCAGGCCGGGTCGCGGCCCTGTTTCGCCAGATGCAGGACGAGATCCGGGCGGCCCTACCGGGTCTGCCCGAACGCCGGGCCTTTCTGCGGGATGCCCTCAATGGTGCCGTCGCCGATGCGGCCATGGCAGGTGATATGGACGGGGCAAAGGCGGCGCTGCGCCTTGCCCTGGGCCAGACTGGAGCGGATCGGGGGCGACTGGAAGTTCTCGATGGATCAGGCCCTGCCGACCTCATTACCCTGAGGGCTCTGCGGGCCCTGGCGGCCGCCGATGTCCTGATTCACAGCCCCGGGGTCAGCCCGGCCATCCTGGACCTGGCCCGTCGGGATGCCGAGCGTTTCACCCTGAATGACCTCGGTATGGCCGGTATGGCCGCCTTTGTGGGCAAGGGATTGCGGGTTGTCTGGGTGTCCTTTGGCCTTTCGAAGGCAAGGGATCTGGCCTCGGTCGGCCTCAGCCCCGCCTATCTGCCCCTGGGAAATATATCCGGGTAATATTGACTCCGAATAATATCCGGGTAAAACGCGGGTCTTCAGGAGCCCGCCATGATTCCCCTTGTCCCCCACCACCGTCAGTCCGCCGTTGCCCGCGCCTTACAGGCGGCCTTTGGTCGGACAGCGCCTGACCAGATCGTCCCACTCACCGGCGGTCTGTCCGGCGCCCAGGTCTTCCGGATCGAGGTCGGTGGCGGGACCTTCGTCCTTCGCCTGGATGGCCCGCAGGACAATATGGTCCCCGCGCCGATCTGGTACGAGACCATGAGGACAGCCGCGGCCGCCGGTCTGGCTCCGCAGGTGCATCATGCCGATGCCACCGACCGGGTCATGATCCTGGACTTCGTCCCGCCCCGGTCCCTGGCCACTGACTTCCCAGGCACCCGTCCTGACCTCATGGGTCTGTTCGGGCAGCGCCTGAGACAGCTCCACGACGTTCCGGATTTCCCGGTCCTGGTGGACTATCTCGACGGGGTCTGGAGCCTGGTGGAGGGTCTGGCGGCCACAGGGCTGTTCGAACCGGGCGTGCTGGAACCCCTCATGGATCTCTATCGGGATCTGGTCCCGGTCTATCGCCACCAGGCTTCGGCACCTGTGGCCAGCCACAATGATCTCAATCCCCGCAACATCCTGTTCGACGGGACCCATATCTGGTTCGTGGACTGGGAGGCTGCCTTTGTGGCGGACGCCTATGTGGATCTGGCCGCTGTGGCCAATGTCTTTGCCCATGCCCCAGAGGACCTGGAGGCCCTGCTCACGGCCTATTTCGGACGAGCCCCCTGTGAGGCTGAACGGGCTCGATTGCATCTGATGCGGCTGATCAACCACCTTTTCTACGGGGCGGTCATGGCCACGGGGGTCGCGAGGGCTCTTGATGGTGCGCCATTCCGGGCCCTGGCAGACCGGAGTCTTGCAGAGATCCATCAGGGGCTGGCGACCGGGCAGTTCGACCTGGACTCACCGGCGGGCCAGATCACCTATGCCCGTGCCCGCCTGGCAGCTGCCTTAGAAGGGCTGACCTCGTCAGACCTGGCCGGGCAGATTGCCCGGCTCAGGTCCTGACGGCTCTAGTCGTCCAGGGACTTGCCATTGGTCTCAGGCAGGAAGAACAGGCAGATGACCACCGAGATCGCGGTGAAGGCAAAGGGATACCAGAGGCCCGAATAGATATTGCCCACGGCCGCCACGATGGCGAAGGCGGTGAAGGGGACGAAGCCCCCGATCCAGCCT
>CAIYZB010000173.1 GCA_903930545.1 uncultured Alphaproteobacteria bacterium | reverse complement strand
CGAGAGCGTCGGCCTGCTCTTCTATCCCAATCCCGCCATGGCCCCTGAGGCCGTCCAGGCCGCCGTGCGCAAGGGGCTGGAAGTTTACAATGCCAATGCCAAGGGATCAGGCGGGCGGATTGCCCGCGCCCTGGTCCTGGACGGTCCGCCGGATGCCAATGCCGGCGAGATCACCGACAAGGGCTATATCGCCCAGTCCCTGGCCCGAACCCGCCGGGCGGCCAGTGTCGAGAAGCTGTTTTCCCAATCCTCAGATGTAATGGTGTTCTGACATGAACGGTGCTGACGCCCTGATCCAGACCCTGGTGGCCAATGAGGTCACTGCCTGTTTCGCCAATCCTGGCACCAGCGAGATGCAGTTCGTCAGCGCCCTGGACCGCCAGCCGGCCATGCGCCCGGTCCTGTGCCTGTTCGAGGGCGTGGCGACCGGGGCGGCGGATGGCTATGGCCGGATCGCAGATCGCCCGGCCTGCACCCTGCTGCATCTCGGCCCCGGCTATGGCAATGGCCTGGCCAACCTGCACAATGCTCGTCGCGCCTATACCCCGGTGGTCAATGTGGTGGGCGACCACGCCACCTATCACCGCCAGTATGACGCTCCGCTCAATTCCGACATCCCCACCATTGTCGGGCCCAATTCCCTGTGGGTGAAGTCGGCCGACACCGCTGACAGCGTGGCTGCCATTGCCGCCGAGGCCATCGAGGCCAGCTTTGGTCCCCCCGGCGGACCGGTCAGCCTGATCCTGCCGGCCGATGCGGCCTGGCTCACCACCACCAATGGCCCGGTCAAGGCCAAGCGCAATGAACGTCTGGCCCCCTCCGGCGAAAGCGTCGATGCCGTGGCCAAGGCCCTGAAGGCGGCGGCCAAGCCCGTCATCCTGCTGGGGGGCCGGGCCTGTCTGAAGGACAGCCTCGTCCAGGCCTCGCGTCTGGCGGCGGCCGGCTATCGGGTCATCACCGACACCTTTGTTTCCCGCCAACCCCGGGGAGCCGGGATCTTCCAGCCGGGCCGGATGCAGTATTTCGGCGAGGCGGCCCTGGCCGATCTCGCAGGGGTCGATCTGATGGTCTTTGTGGGCACCACGACCCCCGTGGCCTTCTTCGCCTATCCCGACCGCCCCAGCGTCCTGGTGCCCGAGGGCTGTTCGACCTTGACCCTTGCCGATCGCAGTCAGGATCCGGTGGCCGCCCTTGCCGCCCTGGCCGATGGACTCGGCGCGCCGGCTCAAGGGCCGGTCCAGCCTCTGAAGATCCCTGATGCAGCCCCCACGGGCCAGCTCACCCCCCAGACGGCCGGAGCCTCCGTGGCCCGCCATCTGCCAGAAGGGGCGATCATCTGTGATGACTCCGTCACTTCCGGCGGCGGAGTTGCGGTCCCGGCCGCAACCGCCCGGCCTCACGAGGTCCTGGCCCTGACCGGTGGTGCCATCGGCGTCGGCATGCCCCTGGCCATCGGTGCAGCTGTTGCCGCACCGGAAGCCAAGGTGGTCTCCCTGAACGGGGACGGGGCAGGGATGTATACGGTCCAGTCCCTGTGGACCCTTGCCCGGGAAAACCTGGACGTCACCGTGGTGGTCTTTGCCAACCACAGCTACCGCATCCTCAATATCGAGATGGGCCGCACAGGGTCCGGCCAGCCGGGTCCCTCGGCCCAGAAGCTGCTGGACCTGGGCAACCCCCGGATCGACTGGGTCTCGGTGGCCTCGGGCCTCGGCATGCCTGCTGTGCGGGCCTCCACCGCCGAAGAGTTCGAGATGGCTTTCGCTCGGGCCATGGCGACCAAGGGTCCGCACTTCATCGAAGCAGCGATCTAGTCGCCCCGACTAACCAGCCAAAGAAAAGGCCCGCAGGTGTGAACCTGCGGGCCTTTCCGTTTTCGAAGCTTCGTCTGGATCAGACGTTGCCGGGCAGCTTGCAGTCCTTGGTGAAGGCGCAACCGATGGTCCCGACGGGGGCCAGGGGCTGGGCGGTATATTCAAGGATATAGCCCTTCAGGCCGTCCGAGCAGGCCACTTCCATATAGGTCGTGCCCTTCGGGGTGCGGCCGATGACGCGGCTGTTGGAGACCGTGCAGGTGTCCTTGCCCATCTTCTTCAGGTCTGCGGTCAGGACACTGTAGGAGGCTTCCGGCTTGGTGAAGCTGCAGCGATAGCCGAGGATCGGCGCACGGGCGCAGTCGACAACCACCGAGGCGGAGTTGGGGTTGGCGAAGATGCCGACGGCACCGTCAGGACGGTTGGAGCAGGACATTTCAACAACGTCCTTGCCGGCCGGAGACGGGAAGGGGGCATATTTGTTGACGGCGCAATCGAAGCCGACGCCCTTGGACAGGCGGGTATAGAGGCCAGCCTGGGCGGTTTCAGCTTCGCGGGCGTCGGTCAGTTCACAGCCGCCCATGATCGAGCTGGCCTTGGCGCACTCGAAGGTCTGGGACAGCTGGCCCTTGTCGACCTTGTAGAGGAAGCCCTTGCCGTCAGTGCAGGCGGTTTCGAAATAGGTGGAACCGGCCTGGCTCAGGCCGACATAGCGACGATCCTTGACGGTGCAGCCGTTATTGGCCTGGGCGGCATAGGTGTCGATGATGGCCAGGCGAGAGGCCGGGTCCTTGAGGGTGCACTTGATGTTGCCGTTGGCCTGATCATAGAGCAGGCAGTTATTGGCCTCGACCGGCTGGTTGATGTCCACCGGCGCGCTGGCCGTCAGCACATAACCGGCACCGCCCTGACAGGCGACTTCCAGATAGGTGTTCTTGGCACCCTGACCGATGCCACGGGTGGCTTCCGGCTGGCAGACGACGCCGGCCTTGGCCATCAGGGGAACCAGGTCCGCGCCGGGATTGGCATTGCCCGGCAGCTTGCAGGGCAGGGACGAGGGCTTGCCATCGGGCTGGGGCGTATTGGCCTCAACGCAGGTGAAGGCATTGGGCTTGGGCGCGGTGGAAACGTTCTGAAGGATGAAGCCCACACCTTGATCGCAGTCGATCTCGTAATAGGTGGTGAAGTTCTTGGCCTTCTTGTCTT
>CAIYZB010000172.1 GCA_903930545.1 uncultured Alphaproteobacteria bacterium | reverse complement strand
GCTGGATGCAGCAGACCCTGCGTCTGGTTCCGGGCAAGGTCGAGGTATCTGGCGATAATCGCAGCTTCCGTACCTTGGCCGAGCAGTCCTCCTCCTGCGCGATTGCCAGCTTCTGATTTAAGGGTCTCGATCCCGCCTTTTTGAGCGTGCTAGGGTTTGTCCATGCGCACAAAGCTTCTGATCCTCGCCCTGTCTGCCCTGGCCCTCAGCGGCTGTGCCAAGCGCACGGTGCCGCCGGGTGATGTTGGCATCTGCTTCCACGTCCAGCCGCAGAAGGACGGGAGCCTGAAATACAACAAGCTGCCTTCGGCCCAGCCGGATATGGAACATTGCGCCGCAGCGCTTGAATCCATGAGGGTGCGGTTCCTGCGCCTGGGTGGGTCAAACCGTGAGATCTACGGGGCCTATCAGGGCAATTTCATCTTCATCCAGAAGGAGGGGATCTTCACCGCCCCGTCTCTGGAGGCCCACCGCTATCTTGCCCTGGTCCGCACCGGCGATGGCCGCCTGGCTGTTCCCGGGGCCATGCCCATGGAAGCTCCCGCACCTGAAGGCCAGTAGGCCCCCGCGGCAAATGGGCTGTGGACGAAGCGATTTGGTGCGGAACAAAAACGGAACATTAACTTGATTGCCCCGGCGGGCTCGTCTAGCCTTGGAGCAGGCTTTGGCCTGCAACTACGGAAACGACGGGGACAGCAAGATGGCGGGCAGCGTCAATAAGGTCATTCTGGTCGGCAATCTGGGTGCCGATCCTGAAATCCGCAGCCTGGGGTCCGGCGACCGTGTCGCCAACCTGCGGGTGGCGACATCGGAAACCTGGCGCGATCGCAATTCGGGAGAGCGCAAGGAGCGCACCGAATGGCACCGCGTGGTGATCTTCAACGACAACCTGGTGAAAGTGGCCGAGAGCTATCTGCGCAAGGGCTCCAAGGTCTATATCGAAGGCTCGATCCAGACCCGCAAATGGACCGATCAGTCGGGTCAGGAAAAGTTCTCCACCGAGGTCGTGCTGCAGAAGTTCCGTGGCGAGCTGACCATGCTGGACGGCCGCGGCGGGGCTGAGGGCGAGCGCGAGGAGGGCGGCTATGGCGGCGGCTTCTCATCGTCTGCCGGGCCGCGCAGCCAGGGCTCCGGACCGCGGGAAGATTTCTCCGCCGATCTGGATGACGAAATCCCGTTCTGATTTCTCCGGGTATCTGCCGGAGGCCTCAGGTCTCCGGCGGTAGATCGCCAACTCTCGCTTCGTAGGCAGCCCTTATGGCTGCAGCCGCCTCGTCAAAGAGGAACGGCACAAAGACGTATCGTCGCCCCTCGGTCAGGGGCAGGACCTCATGCAACAGGTTGCATGAAAAGATCACGGCTCCCCCAACGGGGGGGCGATAGGCCCTGGGACCAAATTCCGGAAACCTCAGGTCGCCGCCGACAAAACCGTCATTCAGATTGATCGAACAGGCAAAGCGCCGGTGGGCCGTGCCCATGGTGGTGTCGTCGCGATGGGCCCGGAAGAGACCGCCTTCATCGGCGTCGTATCGGCTGACCAGATAGCGCTCGATATGGGTGCAGGCAAAGGCCGTGGCCTGTTCAATGGCCGGAAACAGCCGCCGCTCCAGTCGGACCTTCAGCGCGTTCCGCAGGACTGGATCTTCGATGATCACATCGCGTCGGGACTTGGCCGGATCCATCACCGCGACGGTGCGGTCCCCCAGGTCGCGCATGACCCCTGTCGGGGTGCCGCCGGTCTCGGCATGCAGGGCCACCAATTGCTCGCACAGCTCAGGCTCAAACACCCTGGGCACAATCAGGATGGGGGCATGCAGGGCTGTTCCAGCGTGCTGTCCCGGCGGTGGCAGGCTGGCCAGGGTGCGAAACACATTGTCAGTTCCCGCCAGGCCCGCCGTGCCCATGACCCGGAGGGAAGGGTCAATCAGCACCCAGTTGACCGGGGCGGTTCCTTCCTCTGCAGCGGCGCCATATAGCCGGCTGACCTGGCCATCGAGGTCCAGGAACCAGCTGAGGCCGCGGATATCCTTGGCCTGGGCTGCAAGGGCCGGATCACGGGTGACCTGGAAGGCGATGGCCTTGACCCCATCGAACATGGCCCGGTGCTGGGCCATGGCCCGCAGCATCTGAACGGTGCCCTCCTGATCGTCGGGGAGGAAGGCCAGCAGGACATAGACCCCGCCTATGGTGTCGAATTCAAAGCCGGGAATGCTGGGGGTGTCGGCCACAAACCGGGGCGCAGCTTCACCAAAATGGGCGGGCATGACCGCGACCTTTCCCCTCGCCACGGGCATTCCGAAACCATCCGGACCGTGTCAGTTGCAAGCTTTGTCGGTCCTGGGCCTTCCGGGTCAAGCCGAGACAGGACAGGCGGGGGTCGATCAGGGCTTCAGGCTTGAAAATAATGATGTCTATGGCCGTTTCGGGGCCCTGGGAGACCTCAGCAACCTTGGCCTTTGGCGGGCGGCAGTGGTATCAAGCGGGGACCGAATTGTGGCCGATTCTAAGGGCAAAACCTCCCCTTGACCGACGAGACCCAAACCCCGCCGGAAGACGGCCGGCGCGGGGGCATCGCCCCTATCGCCATCGAAGACGAGCTGAAGCGCTCTTACCTCGATTACGCCATGAGCGTGATCGTCAGCCGGGCCCTGCCCGATGTGCGCGACGGTCTGAAGCCGGTTCACCGCCGGATCCTGTTCTCCATGAGCGAGCAGGGTCACACCCCTGACCGCAGCTATGTGAAATCGGCCCGGGTCGTCGGTGATGTCATGGGTAAGTATCACCCCCACGGTGACGTCGCGATCTATGACACCCTGGTGCGTCTGGCCCAGCCCTTCTCCATGAGCCTGTTGCTCATAGATGGTCAGGGCAATTTCGGCTCGGTGGACAATGATCCTCCCGCCGCCATGCGTTATACGGAATGCCGTCTGACCAAGGCCTCCATGTCGATCCTCGCGGATCTCGACAAGGACACGGTGGACTTCAAGGAAAACTATGACGGCTCCGAGCAGGAACCGTCCGTCCTGCCCTCGAGGGTGCCCAATCTGCTGGTGAATGGCGCCGGTGGCATCGCTGTTGGCATGGCGACCAATATCCCGCCCCACAATCTGGGCGAAATCGTCGATGCCTGCCTGGCCATGATCGACAATCCCGAGATCGGCCTCGATGAACTGCTGGATATCGTGCCGGGCCCCGACTTCCCCACCGGGGGCG
>CAIYZB010000171.1 GCA_903930545.1 uncultured Alphaproteobacteria bacterium | reverse complement strand
TGCGGCCTCAGGCTGTTGTGTCAGGGCCAGGGCCTCGATGAGGTCGTCGGTTTTCACGACTCACGCACCTTGGCCGCCAGGGCCTTCAGGGCCCGGTGCAGGCTGACCTTGGCGGCACCCTCGCTCAGGCCAAGCCGCCGCCCGGCCTCGGCGAGGCTGAGGCCCTCGATGCGAACATCCCGGATGAGCTGGCCCTGCCGTTCCGGCACCAGGGCCAGGATCCGCTCAAGGTCACCTCGGGATTCCGCGCCCAGGTCCTCGGGACTGGCCAGCCAGTCTGCGACATCGTCCAGGGGAACCTGGATGCGCCGACGCTTGCGGCGCCAGAAGTCGATCAGCTTGTGTCGCGCCACGGCATAGGCCCAGCCGGTGAAGGGCTGGGCGGGGTCATAGGTCGAACCCCGGCTGTGGATCGCGATCAGGCAGTCCTGCACAAGGTCCTCCACATCGGCTGCGACATCGACCCGCCGGGCGAAATAGCGCCGGAACATCATGGCCAGGGCAGACAGGAGCTGACGCGATGCCGCCTGGTCGCCCTGACGAGCAAGGGCCATCAGGTCCCGCAACCGGTCCTCGACCTCGCCCGCCACAGCCTGCCCTCCCACACCCTACGTCCGACGGTCCATGGAGGTTACATCGGCAAATCGGGCAAATTTCTGATGGGTAGGGTAACCAAACCGAGGCGAAAGGCGAACTGATCTCAAGACCACGCAATTTGCATCCCGGGGGGCAAGCAGATGCGTATGATCCATGACCCAAGGAGAACCCCCATGACCCCGACCCGCCTTGCCATCGCCACCTCTGTCGCCACCCTGGCCCTGGCCCTGTCCGGAGGGCCCGGATCCGCGGCAGGCCTTAAGGTCGCCGTCTTTGCCGGGGGCTGCTTCTGGTCTGTGGAAAAGGCCATGGAGCACCTGCCCGGGGTCACGGATGTCGTGGTGGGCTATTCCGGTGGGCGCTTACGCAATCCCACCTACGAAAATCACCAGGGCCACCTGGAGTCGGTGCGTGTGACCTATGATCCGACCAAGACTACCTATGCCAAGCTGGTGGACAGCTTCTTCCACAATATCGATCCCACCGATCCGGCCGGCCAGTTCTGTGACTATGGCCCCTCCTACCGAACGGCGGTCTTCACCGCCGATGCCAGCGAGAAGGCCACGGCTGAACAGGTCAAGGCCCAGGTCGCCCGCATCCTGAAACGCCCTGTGGCGACAAGCGTTCTGCCCGCCTCAACCTTCTGGATGGGGGAGGGCTATCATCAGGATTTCGCCGTGAAGAACCCTGGGCGCTATGCCGCCTACCGGATCGGTTGCGGTCGCGATGCCAAGCTCAAGGCGGTGTGGGCAGACCGGTAACCGGGTCTCTCGGGCGGGGCAGGAAGCCGTCACCGATCATCAGTTCCACCCGGCGCTTGCGCTTCCTGTCCAGGCGGATGGAGACGATTTCGGTGCCTGAGACAGTGGCAAAGTCCCGGGCCATCTCGTCGCGATAGACCTGTTCCAGACTGGCCAGCAGGACCCTCTTGCCCTCCTTCTGGGTGAGGGGGTCGGTGGTCTCCGCCTGGTTCTGGGGATGGGCCTCGCGGACCCACATGCGCAGGGGCGGGGCTCCAGGCTGGCTGAAGATGTCGCGGCCATAATAGGCCATGGCATTGAACAGGAAGCGATCATTCACGGCCACGGCGTCGATCCCCTTGAAGCGCTCGCGCTCCAGGCGCTCGACGATGGCCTGGGTCATCTGTTCCCAACCCTTGGCCCGCTTGAAGGCATTGGCCAGTCCCAGGGCATCGGCCACAGGCGGTCGGATCACACAGGCGAGGAAGACTATGGCGAGAAGGCCCTGCAGGGCTACGGTGCCCCAGAGCCAGCGATTGGCCTTCCAGCGCACCAGCCAGGCACCCACCAGTATGGCCCCGGCCACATAGCCGGCCGCCGACCAGTTGGCATTGGCCCGACTGATGAAGGCCTGGGCGGTGACGATAAGAAAGGCCGGAAGGCAGAAGCAGAGCAGCAGGATGTCCTGCTGGGTTAGGCTGCGTTTGCGGGCCAGCCAGACCGTCCCCCCGACCAGGACCGCCATGGGCACCGGGCCAAAGACCCCGAACTGGGAGGCGATAAAGCTCCCCAGATGGCCAAAATTGAACAGCTGGCGACCACCCCAGGCGGCATTGGACGCCGTGTGCTGAACAGTGGAAAATCCGTGGGCAGCGTTCCAGGCGATATTCGGGGCCAGGACCAGGGCAAGGGCCCCGATCGCCAGACCCATGGTCTTCAGGTTCCAGACCTTGCGGGACCCCGGTGAGAGGATCAGGTGCAGACCAATACCGATCAGCCCGTAGATGGCGGCATATTTTGACAGAAAGGCGAGCCCCATGGCCGCCCCGAGGCCAGCCGCCAGACCCAGGCGACTCCGGCCCTCACTGTAAGGCAGTTCCACATAGGCCAGCAGAGCCAGGGACAGGAAGACCAGCATCAGGGAATCGGTGGCGATCACCAGGCCTGACAGCTGCACGGCTGGCATCAGCCCATAGAGCAGGGCGGCGGCCAGGCCGCTGGCGGGCCCGTAGAGCCGTCGGCCAATGGCAAAGACCGCAAGAACTATGGCTCCGTGGCACAGGGGTGCGGCGAAACGGACGAAGGCCTCTTCATTGCCGCCCAGGGCGGTGGTGGCCCAGATCGTCCAGGCGATCATGGGGGGCTTGGAGTAGTAGCCCCAGTCCAAAGTCCGCGACCAAAGCCAGTACTGGGCCTCGTCCGGATAAAGTTCGAGAGGTGTTGCAAAAAGGCCAATGAATCGAGCGAGGGTCAATCCGGCCGCCATCAAGGCCACCAAACGCCATTCCGATGGCGGTTTTGCGGCAATTTCAGGCGCTTGCATCACAGAATGCTCCCTCAAAGCTCATCTATACCCGGGTCCGGCGACAGGTGCCTGATCCCGATTGCGGGCAGAATGGAGCATTGCCATTCGGTCTCGACTAGACCTTAACAAAACCGTCACCAACGCGGCGAGTTTCCGCGATATAGGACGCGAAATCGTCGAGGTTCGGTCATTCCGGCCCACGATCCACGATGGAGGGGATTCCAAATGACTTCGATGAAACGGCTCGCCGGTGGCGTAGCCCTCAGTGTGCTGATGGGCGCGATGGGCACTGCAGCCTATGCCCAGGAAACGACCAGCGCGGTCGGTGGTGAGATTGTTGATCAGACCGGTGCCTCCGTTCGTGGCGCCAGCGTCGTCATCGTCCACACCCCCTCCGGCACCCGTTCGCAAACCGCGACCGACGCCAATGGCACGTTCAATGCCCGCGGCCTGCGTCCCGGCGGCCCCTACACCCTGACCTTCACGGCCCCTGGCTATGACGCCAAGAGCCTGACCGGTGTGAACCTGACGGTCGGTTCCAACCAGCGCCTCGACGTGAACCTCCAGGCTCAGGACCTGGTGGATGAAGTGGTCATCACCGCCTCCCGCGACGTGACGGCCGGCAATACGGGCCGCAAGACGGTTCTGGACGAAGTGGCCGTTGAGTCCGTCGTCTCCGTGAACCGCGACGTCCGCGACCTGGCCCGCCGTAGCGCCCTGGTCAGCCAGAACACCCGCGGCGACGGCGGCATCTCCATCGCCGGCTCCAACCCGCGTCAGAACCGCATCACCATCGATGGCGCGACCGCCGTCGACAATTACGGCCTGAACACCGGTGGCACCCCCACCCGTCGCGGCCCGGTCGTCCTTGACGCCGTCCAGCAGTTCACCATCGACGCGGTCCCCACCGACGTTGAAAACGGCGACTTCTCCGGCGGTGCCCTCGACGTGGTTCTGAAGGCCGGCGGCAACGACCTGCACGGCTCGCTGTTCGTCAACTATCTGAACGACGGCATGATCGGCGACACCCTGCGTGGTCTGCCCATCCGCAACACCGTCAGCCAGAACAACTATGGTGGCTTCCTCTCCGGCCCGATCTGGAAGGACACCGCCTTCTTCGCTCTGTCCTATGAGCGTTACGAGTCGATCGACCTGACCTCCACCGGTCCGACCGGCCAGGGCTATGCCAACGAGATCACCGGCGTCAGCCAGGCGACCATCGACAACATCAAGAACATCTTCAACACCCAGTACGCGTCGAAGTTCGACATGGGCACCATCACCCGCACCAAGCCGGTGATCGACGAAAAGTACTCGGCCAAGATCGACTGGAACATCACCGATCGTCAGCGTCTGTCCCTGACCGCGCGCTATGCCCTGTCGGAACTGACCCAGCGAACCAACCTCGGCCGCACCTCGGCTGGCCTGGACTCCTCCTGGTACCTGACCGGTGAAGAAGACTACTCCTTCGTCGGCGAACTGAACTCGGACTGGACCGATAACCTCCACACCCAGATCCGCCTGACCTATCGCGACTATGAGCGTCGTCAGCTGCCGCCGTCCGGCCAGGACTTTGCCGACATCGCCGTCTGCACCGCCCCGACCAGCATCAATTCGGGTGGCGACAACCTCGTCAGCTGCGGCGCCACCTCGGTGGTCCGTTTCGGCCCGGACGAATTCCGCCACGCCAACTCCCTGGCCACCGACACCTTCCAGATCCAGGCCAAGGGTGAATACTCCTTCGGCGACAATCTGCTGAAGTTCGGCTACCAGATGAAGAAGCAGAGCGTCGAAAACCTGTTCGTGCCCACCGAGGACGGCAAGTACTACTTCGACTCCATTGCTGACTTCACCAATGGCACCGCCGGCAGCCTGGCCTATGCCGCCGCCATCGGTGGCAAGCCGATCCTCTCGGCCGCCGCCATCTTCGAATACACCGCCCACAGCGTCTATCTGCAGGACGCCCTGGCTGTGACCCCGGACCTGAACATCACGGCGGGCTTCCGCTATGACTGGTTCTCCAGCGACTCCCTGCCGGTTGCCAACGCCAACTTCCTGGCGCGGAACAACTACTCCAACCAGTCGACCTATGATGGCCGCAGCATCCTGATGCCGCGCGTCTCCTTCGACTACACCCCCACCGAGACCCTGAAGTTCACGGGTGGTGCGGGCCTGTTCTCCGGCGTTGGTCCTGACGTTCTGATGGGCAACTCCTACGGCAACGGCAACGGCATCTCGACCTCTTCGGTCTCGATCCAGCGCACGGCCACGGGCTTCATCGACCAGTCCGGCACCCCGGGCTTCACCCCGGCCATCGGTGCCGCGGCCCTGAACATCAACAAGGCCGATCCGCGCTTTGGCTACGACATCCCGGCCACGGTCATGAACTTCCAGGGTGGCAGCGTCGCCAACCCCCTGGCGGAAGTGAACGCCCTGTCGCCCAACTATCGTCTGCCTTCGGAATGGAAGGCCTTCGTTTCGGCGAACTGGGACAGCCCCCTCTATGACATCCGCTTCGGTGTCGACGTTGTGGCTTCCAAGGTCCGTGACTCCATCCTGATCAAGGACACCCGCGCCCAGCCGCTGATCGTCAATGGTGCGGTTGCCAAGACCCCGGATGGCCGCGTCCGTTATGACGCCATCGGCGCCACCACGGCGGCCACCGCTGCGGCCCGCGCGACCTTCAACGTGACGTCCGAGAACCCGGGCAGCTCCAACCGCGACCTGGTCGTGTTCAATGATGACGCGGGCGAAGGCCTGACGGTGGCTCTGTCGGCCTCCAAGTCCTTCGACTTCGGTCTGGACGTGAAGGCGGCCTATACCCGCTCGGATATCAAGGATCGCAGCTCTTCCCTGCGCTTCGGCTCCACCCAGAACGGCTTCTACGGCGGCATCTCCGGCGCTGATGACGCGAACGGCGCGGCCTATGGCAAGTCCTTCGACTCCATCGACAACGCCTACAAGCTGGACCTGTCCTACGCTCACAAGTTCTTCGGGGACAACACGACCCGGGTGACCCTGTTCGGCGAACGCCGCTCGGGCCGTCCGACCTCCTTCGTGATGGCGGATGCGTCTTCGGGCCGTAGCCCGGTCTTCGGTGTGAACCGCGGCAACTTCCTGCTCTATGTGCCGAAGATCGCCGGTGAAGTCTCCAGCGCCACCGACCTCGATGTGGGTCTGGTGACCTTCGACACCGTCGCCACCCGCGACAGCTTCCTGGCCGCCGTGACCAAGTTCGGCATGACGGAAGACGCGATCCAGGAAAAGGGCTCCTTCACCAACCACGATATCAATCAGGTTGATCTGCAGCTGTCCCAGGAACTCCCGAGCCCGATCAATGGCCACAAGTTCCGCCTGACCGTTGATGTCCAGAACCTGCTGAACCTCATCAACAACAGCTGGGGCGTCATCGACGAGTTCTCGGATACCAACCGCGTGGTCAGCGTTGCCTGCGCCGATGCCACCGGTGCGGCGGTCACGGCCACCTCGGCCAACCCCTTCGCCTGCAACCGCTACCGTTATTCCAGCTTCCAGAGCTCCTCGACCCTGAGGAACCTGGACACGGGTAACAAGTCGCTGTGGGCCATCCAGGTTGGTCTGCGCTACGAATTCTAGGTCCTACCTGGAACTCAGAACTGGGGGGCGGTCCGGCAACGGGCCGCCCCTTTTCTGTTGGGGATGCTTGACGCCGCCCCTTGCGCGGCCCATCTGGCCGCCTTCAGACTTTCGGGGGTTCGGATGAGCACCAATGTTCCGGGGGAATGGGCCCCTCACAAGGCCATGTGGCTTGGCTTCCCCAGCCATGAGGAGGTGTGGGAGGACAATCTCGCCCCCGCCCAGGCCGAGGTCGCTGCCCTGGCCCGTGCTCTGGCCGGGCCTGGCCTTGAGCGGGTTCGCCTGATGACCGGCTGTGAAGCTGGCGAGGCCGTGGCCCGTCAGATGCTGGGGGATGTCCCCGGGATCGAGATCTTTGCGGGTCGCTTTGGCGATGTCTGGCTGAGAGATACCGGCCCGATCTTTGCGCCGTCAGCGGACGGCGGGGCCGTGGCCCACGGCTTTGGCTTCAATGGCTGGGGCGGCAAATATGTGATGGATCACGACGAGGAGGTGGCCGAACAGATTGCTACGGCCTCCGGCACACCCCTGGTTCGCCATGAGCTGATCATGGAGGGGGGATCTCTCGACCATGACGGGCTGGGCACTATCCTGACCACGAGGGAATGCCTCCTCAATCCCAACCGCAATGGCGACATGACCATGGACCAGGCCGAGGCCGCCCTGGCCGAGGCCCTGGGTTCCACCAAGTTGATCTGGCTGGGCGAAGGCCTGCGCAACGACCATACGGATGGTCACATCGACAATCTGGCGCGGTTTGTGGCCCCGGGCGTTGTGGTCTGTCCCATGGGCTTTGGACGTGGGGACGTGAACGTCGATGTCTATGACGAGGCCGCCCGGATCCTGGCCAGTTCGACGGATGCCCAGGGTCGCCCCCTCAAGCTGGTGCGGATCCCCTCACCGGGCTGGATCGAGGGCCATGACGGCCGCGTCGCCCCGGCCAGCCACATGAACTTCATCATCGCCAACGGCGCGGTGATTGTGCCGACCTATTCCCAGGGTCAGGCCGCGGCCCTGGCTGTGGAGGCCCTTGGCGGCCTGTTCCCGGACCGCCAGATCATTCCCCTGCCGTCCCATGCCCTGCTGTCTGGCGGGGGATCCTTCCACTGCATCACCCAGCAGGAGCCTGCCTGATGGCCCGAACCCTGAAGGTCGCGGGGATTCAGACCGCCTATGGCCGGAACATGGCTGACAATATTGCCCGCACGGCGGACTTCATCCGTCAGGCCGCCAGCCAGGGCGCCCAGGTGATCCTGCCCTCGGAGCTGTTTCAGGGCCCCTATTTCTGCGTCGAGCAGGAGGAGGAATGGTTTGCCCAGGCCCATCCCTGGCGCACCCATCCTTGCGTCACTGCCCTGGCCCCCCTGGCCGCCGAGCTGGGCGTGGTCCTGCCGATCTCGATCTTCGAGAGGGAAGGTCCGCACTATTTCAACAGCCTGGTCATGGTGGATGCCGATGGCAGCCTCATGGGCCTCTATCGCAAGAGCCATATTCCCGACGGGCCCGGCTATATGGAGAAGTTCTATTTCCGCCCCGGAGACACGGGCTTCAAGGTCTGGGACACCCGCTTTGGCCGGGTTGGCGTCGGGATCTGCTGGGACCAGTGGTATCCGGAAGCCGCTCGGGCCATGACCCTGATGGGGGCCGAGGTCCTGCTCTATCCCACCGCCATCGGCTCCGAGCCACACCAGCCCGAGATGGATACAGCCCTGCCCTGGCGCCGGGCCATGCAGGGTCATGCTGTCAGCAATGTCATTCCTGTAGTGG
>CAIYZB010000170.1 GCA_903930545.1 uncultured Alphaproteobacteria bacterium | reverse complement strand
TTGACGATGTGATCAAGCCCAGCGAGACCCGCCGGCGGATCGCCCGGGCCCTGCGCAATCTCAGGGGCAAGGAACTCGAGAACCCCTGGAAGAAACACGACAATATCCCCCTCTGATCATCCTCTCGGTCCCTGGCTGACCCGCTGGTCGCTGGCACCCGATGGGGAGGCCTTCCACCAGCCCCTCAGCGGTAACTGGCTCATGCCTGTTCGGCTGGGGGATCAGCCGGCCATGCTCAAGCTGGCCTTCAGTCCCTTTGAACGGAACGGGGCGCGGCTGATGGCCTGGTGGGACGGGCAGGGGGCCGCAAGGGTCCTGGCCCATGAAGATCCCGCCCTGCTCATGGAGCGGGCCGAGGGCACAGGCTCCCTCATCGCCATGGCTCGTGACGGGCAGGACGAAGCGGCCACCCGCATCGCCTGCGACACTGTGGGCCGGCTGCATGCTGTAACCGGACCTGCCCCGGACCTTCCAAGCCTTGCCGAGCGGTTCGCGCGGCAAGCCGAACGGATGACCGGGATGGGCGGGGTCTGCTATCAGGCCCTTGGCGTCATTGCCACCCTGCTGGAGACCCCAAGGGATGTCGGGGTCCTGCACGGCGACATCCACCACGGCAATATTCTCGACTTCGGCCCCTCGGGCTGGCTGGCCATTGACCCGCAAGGGGTGATCGGCGAGCGGGCCTATGACTATGCCAATCTGTTACGCAATCCCGATGCGGACCTGGCCCTGAGCCCGGGGCGTCTGGAGCGGCAGCTGGGCTGGATTTCGCAGGCCGCCGGACTGGAGCCCTTGCGCCTGCTGCAATGGGGCCTGGCCCACGCAGTCCTGTCCGCAAGCTGGTCCCTGCAGGATGGCCAGGATCCTGAGCCGTCCCTTCAGATCGCCCGTCGCCTGGCCGGACTACTGAAGGTCTGAGGGCTTGCTCTGAATCAAGACCCGCCCTGCCCGTTGGCATAGACTGTTCGTCGTGCCCCGGGAGACCCCATGGATAGCAATCTGATCCGCGAGCTTGCCCTGGCGACGTGTCTGGTCTCCGCCACGGTGGTGATCCACCTGATCGGGATCGACCTGCTCCAGCTTCTGACCCGCTGGCACCTGGACCGCTTCACCACCTGGATCCATCTGGACCGCACCATCGTGCCCCTGGGCATCGTGCTCGGCCTGTTCGTCCTGCACGGGGTGGAGATCTGGCTCTATGCCCTGGTCTATTGGCAGATGGGCCTTCTGCCGACCCTGGAACAGTGCCTCTATTTCTCCATCAGCGCCTATTCAACGGTGGGGGAGACGGGGGCCATCCTGCCTGTTGAATGGCGGGTGGTCGGGGTGCTGGAGTCCATCAACGGCATGCTGCTCATCGGCTGGACCACGGCCTTCCTGTTCCAGATCCTCGACCATCTCATGGGCGATGATCTGGAGTCTCACCCCTTGCCCAAGGGAGCCATCGCCAAGCCGTCCCCGCGGGCCAAGGGATCGCGCAAGGCCTCACCGGACGACACGAATTCCAGCGACACCGAATTGATGCAGTAGCGAAGGCGCGTGGGCATGGGGCCGTCAGGGAAAACGTGGCCCTGATGGCTGTCGCACCGGGCGCAGCGGGTCTCGATCCGCACCATCCCATAGGAGGTGTCGCGGATGCCCTTGACGTGATCCTCGTCGCAGGGAGCGAAGAAGCTGGGCCAGCCGGTGTGGCTCTCGAACTTGGTCCGCGCCTGGAACAGGGGCAGGCCGCAGAGGCGGCAGCAATAGACCCCGTCCTCCTTGTTATCGAGCAGACCGCCGCAGAAGGGGGCCTCGGTGCCGTGATGAAGCAGCACTTCGGCCTCTTCCCGGGTCAGGTCAGCCTCCAGGGTCTTGCGTTCCGCCGCGTCGGGCGGTGTCAGATCGAATCCGGAGGCGGAGCGGGTCGTGGCTGGCATGGTCATGGCGTCCAATCTAAGGTTCCCCGTAGCATTACGGAAGCACTTCGACGGAGGATGCGATCATGATCACTTCAACGACCCCCGGGATCGCCGAGCGCGAGACCGTCAAGACCCTCGGCGTCGTCACCGGCGAAGCCATCATCGGGGCCCACATCTTTCGCGATATCTTTGCCGGGATCACCAACATCATCGGCGGCCGGGCTTCAGGCTATGAGAATGCCCTGCGCGAGGCCCGCGACATTGCCCTGCGTGAAATGTGCGAAGAGGCCGCCAGTCGCGGTGCGGATGCTGTGGTCGGCGTCGATCTGGACTATGAGAGCCTCGGTGTCGACAACGGCATGATGATGGTGACCGCTTCCGGCACCGCTGTGAAACTGCGTTAGGTCATGTTCTCGAAAATTCTGATCGCCAACCGGGGCGAGATTGCCGTCCGGATCATCAAGACCTGCCGCCGCATGGGCATCGCCACGGTGGTGGTCTACTCGGAGGCGGATGCGGACTCCATGGCCGTGGAGATGGCCGACGAGAGCATTTTCATCGGTCCGGCACCGGCGTCTGAAAGCTATCTGGTGGCCGACAAGATCGTTGCCGCCTGCCGCGAAACCGGAGCTGAAGCCGTCCACCCGGGCTTTGGCTTCCTCTCGGAGAATGCCGGCTTCGCCAAAAGGCTGGCGGCCGAGGGCATCGTCTTCATCGGTCCCAATCCCCATGCCATCGAGGCCATGGGCGACAAGATCGAGAGCAAGAAGTTCGCTGCCAGGGCCAATGTCTCTGTTGTTCCCGGCCATGTCGGCGAGATCGCCGATACCGCCCATGCCATCTCCATCAGTGAGGAGATCGGTTACCCCGTGATGATCAAGGCCTCTGCTGGCGGCGGCGGCAAGGGCATCCGGGTCGCCTGGCACCGCAAGGATGTGGAAGAGGGCTTCCCGGCCGTCCGTGCCGAGGCCAAGGCGAGTTTCGGCGACGACCGGATCTTCATCGAGAAGTTCATCGAAAGCCCGCGCCATATCGAGATCCAGATCCTCGGCGACAAGCACGGCAATGTCGTCCACCTGTTCGAGCGGGAGTGCTCGATCCAGCGCCGGAACCAGAAGGTTATCGAGGAGGCTCCGTCCCCCCTGCTGGACGAAGCGACCCGCGCCGCCATGGGGGCCCAGGCCGTCGCCCTCGCCAAGGCGGTCAATTATGACAGCGCCGGCACCGTCGAGTTCGTGGCCGGCCAGGACAAGTCCTTCTTCTTCCTGGAAATGAATACCCGCCTTCAGGTGGAGCACCCGGTCACCGAACTGATCACCGGGGTCGATCTGGTGGAGCAGATGATCCGCTCGGCCTATGGCGAGGCCATGGCCTTCTCCCAGGCAGACCTGAAGATCACCGGCTGGGCCATGGAAAGCCGTATCTATGCGGAAGATCCCTATCGCGGCTTCCTGCCCTCCATAGGCCGTCTGGTGCGCTATTCGCCCCCGGTCGAGGGCCAGAGCGGCTCCACCCTGGTGCGCAATGATGCCGGGGTGCGCGAAGGCGACGAGATCTCGATGTTCTATGATCCCATGATCTCCAAGCTTTCCACCTGGGGTCCGGATCGACTGGCGGCCATCGACGCCATGGGTATGGCCCTGGAAGCTTTCCACATCGAGGGGCTCGGCCAGAACATTCCCTTCCTGGCAGCGGTCATGGATCAGGACCGATTCCGGTCCGGCGTCCTGTCCACCAACTATATCAAGGACGAGTTCCCGGACGGCTTTGCCGGAACCACGGCCACTGCTTTCCAGCTGGATCTGGTCAGTGCTGTTGGCTGTGCCATGCACGCCATGCTCACCGCCCGTTCGGCTCCTCAGCTGATGCGGGACGAATGGGTAGTGGTTGCAGGCGGCACGAAGCGTCAGGTGCGCCTGTCCAACGAAAACGGCGACTATCACGCCGAACTCATCGACGAGCACCGCCAGCTCAGCCTCTCGGAGATCGACTGGCGCCCCGGCAAACCTACATTCAGTGGCAAGCTGGATGGCCGGGCCTTCACCGTAGCTGTGAAACCTGCGGCTGAAGGCTTTGTGATCCGTCACCGGGCCGCGACCCTGAGGGTTCTGGTCCTGACCCCTCGCACGGCGGAGCTCCATGGGAAGCTGCCACCCAAGAAGGCGGCGGATACCTCGAAGATGATCCTCTCGCCCATGCCGGGCCTCGTCGTCACCATGGATGTTGCCGAGGGCCAGCAGGTGCGCAGCGGCGAGCAGGTGGCCATTATCGAGGCCATGAAGATGCAGAACATCATCCGGGCCGAGCGGGACGGGGTCATCAAGTCCGTTGGCGCAAGGGCAGGGGACTCTGTCGCCGCCGATGAGGTGCTGGTGGAGTTCGCGTGACCTATATTGGGGGTCTCGATTTCGCTGGAGCGATTCCATGAACGGCCAGACCGACTGGGCAGCCCTGTTCTTCACGGCCAATGGACGGCTGGGCCGGACCCCCTTCCTGGTGGCGGCGGCCATCCTGATCGCCGTGTCGGCCCTTTATGAGGCCGTGGTCGGGGTTACGCTGCACTGGCTCACCGGCTGGTTTGCCTATCCGGCCCTGATCTATTGCGGGGCCTGCGTCCTGTCCAAGCGGCTCCACGACCGGGGCAAGTCCGGCTGGTGGGCGGCGGCGATCCTGGTTGCCGTGGTGGCTGTCTGGCCCCAGCCCGTGGGCTTCTTCGACTTCCTGTTTGGCCTGGTGGTGATCTGGGCGGTGGTGGAACTGG